>JAGAAW010000074.1 GCA_017615055.1 Fibrobacter sp. | reverse complement strand
GCTAATCTGCGAATCGCTTTACGAAAAACCCTGGCTTTGCCAGGGTTTTTCTTTTTATTACAGACCGTTCGGCTCTATTGCAAATACGGGAATGTGATATCGCCTCACTCTCGCCTCCACGATTCGTTAATACGAATCGCTTGAGGCTCACGAAACCCTGGCTTTCGCCAGGGTTTTTCTTTTTTTATGCACACCGAAGGTGTGCCCGCGAAGAAACTTGTTTCGAGCGTCGGGAGGGTCTTAGGGAGGGCTAGCCCGGTGGGTGCCCTCCCTAGTCTCATAACCGCGGGGCATTTTGCTATTTGTCAGGTGCGCTGCGGGGTGTTTTCTTTTTGCAAGGCCGCTCGCCAAGGGTTTTCTGTTTTTCAAAAGCCGCGGCATTCCGGCGGGGCGTTTTTTTGCCCAAAAAGCAGACTAAATGCGTGAAAATTATGGTTTTGGTCTGCTAAAAAATTAAGTTGTCTGTAAACGAAGGCGCGCTTTGGGGCTGTTCTGCGCAAAATTTGCGTTAAATGAGTTTCTTTTTGGCCGTTTGCTCTGGGAAAAGGGAGAAAAAATGATTACTTTGTGCGTAAAAGGCGGACCAAATGGGGATGTGAGGGCAGTTTGGTCTGCTAGATTGCTAGAAATTGTCGTCGCGGTCGAACATGTGCGTGACGAACTCGGTCACGAGAGTCACGTAGGCGTCGTCGCTGAAGATGGGCTTCTGCATCATGTCGATGGCTTCTTGCGAGAGCGAGCCCGTCTTGGCGAGCTCCTCGCCGCCCTTGCGGTACTTTTCACGCAGCATGGCGAGGCGGCGCGGGCCACCGCGGTGGTCGAGCGCGCGCATCTGCGGGCAGGCGATGAGCGTGTATCCCTCGTGCCCGAGGATAATGTCGAACTGCTTGCGGATGGGTTCATACACCACGTCGATATCCATCCAGGCACAGCTCGAAAGCAGAATGATTTTTTGCCCTTCCTTCTGGAACTGTAGCCCGTGCAGGTGCGAGTTGAGTGCGTTCGCGCCATCCTTGAGCTTCTGGCCCATATAGGGGTGGACCATGCCCACGATGCGGTCCATCAGGACCTTCATCTGCCCGGGGATGCTGAAAAGGAACAGCGGGAAGCTCCAGATGACGATATCGGAATTGATGAGCTTCTCGCGCACCATCGGGATGTCGTCGTCCTTCATAAAGCAGCTCCCGTCGGGTCGGCCCCAGCAGCTGAGGCACCCGCGGCAGGGCTTTATGTTCAGACGGTCGATGAAGAGGTATTCGGTTTCGTAGTCGCCGTTTTCCTCGAGCCCCTGCACGAACGCCTTCGTGGGGATAAGCGTCCCGCTCCGTTCGTTTTTCGGGCTCGCGACCATCACGAGTATCTTCTTCTTTTCTGCCATGCGTGCAAATTTAAAAAAATACCTGTACGGGTGGGGTTCCCGTACAGGCGTCTGCGCGTTGATTGCGTGGGAGATGCACGCAAGCTGCGCAAAAAGAATGCTGTTATGCGGCGAGGATTCCGCGGTACTTGGCGATCAGGCCCGCGCATTCGAGAAGTTCAAGCACCTGGCGGCGCATATTGCCCGCCTGCACCTTGGAAATGCCCATGCGGTTGGCAACCTCGGTGTCGGTGTAGCCCTTGCGGCATTCGCGGCAGACGTCGAACGCGACGGCAAGGAAGTCGATGAGGCGCTTCTTGCCGCTGATCGCCTTCTTGGTCGCCTCGATGGCGAGGATGTGGAAAACGCGCTTTTCGCAGGTGTTCCTTGCGGAAATCTCGTTGATGACGGCGTACATCAGGCCCTCTTCGTCCATTTCCGGGTCCTTTGACGGCTTGTTGGGGCGCGATTCCAGCGAGAAGTCGATATGCACCTCGCGCTCGGTCTTCTTGGAGTTGTTGCGCTTTACCGTCTTGAGGTCCCACTTGCCCATGTTGGTGAGGTAGGCGAGGAACTTGACGCCCTTGGTCAGGTCGAACTTCAGGACCACCTTCCAGAACAGCATGAACACCTGGCCCGAGATGCGCACGCTGCGGTCCTTGTCGCTGAGCCCCATGAGACTCCAGTCGGAGTTCAGGGCGCGGGACTTTGCGGCCATGAGGCCGAGGTAGTAGTCCCCGTAGATGTCCCAGAGCTTCCTTGTGGCTCCGAGACGGATGTTGGCGGGTTTTGTCGGGTCCTGGGCGATGCCGATCAAGGCTTCGGTTTCGCGTTCGTTGTGGAACTCGGCGTAGGTCTTGTTTGTCATAAACGACTCCTTTTAAGGGTGACGTGGCGACCCCCCTTTGGGGCACAAAGGGGGCGAGACGACCATAGCCCTTCACTAAAGCGAAGGGTTGGCTTTACAAGAAACAGTGATGTGATATGTTAGCCCGGAGGGCTATGCAAGCAGGCTCGATGTGTTGCGAGAGATCGACATACCACAAATATAGCAATTCAGATTGACAGAATGTGTCAATCTGGGGTTTGTCGAGAATTTTTTTGAGGGGAGAGAGTAAGAGAAATTAAAAAATTTACTCATAGAAGATTAATTATACATTCTAAATTTCAAAAGTGGTAGTAAAAAGATGTTTACATTCAAAAAAGTCCGTCATAGGGTGGCCTCCAATCTTTTTCTTCCATAAATATAGCTGGCTTATGCGACAAATACTGGCGGGAAAAACTAAAATTTGACAAGTCGCACTTGGGATACGATAACGTAGAGTCCACTTTCCCCAGGAGGTCCTCATGATCACGCTCCCCTCGATGGCACAGATAATTGCATGGTTCGGCTGGGGTCATGGGCCCCTCGCCCTGATGGGAATCAGCGTTATGCTTACCGCGCTGGTGCTTGTTGCCCCGGTCGTTGCGGGTTACGCCCTGTACGGGCTCGAACGCCTGCAGATAAAGCTTATAGGTTCGCTAGACTACGACCTTGCACTATTTTTCGTGAATTACGTGACATTCCCGGGAACGTTTGTCCATGAGATGGCGCACCTGTGCTTTGCCGTGATTACGGGTGCCGAGGTCTGCGAGATTTGCATGTTCGAGGGTGGCGGCGGACAGCTGGGGCATATCAGCTACCGTACGCGTGGCCCCCGGTACATAAGGGCCCTGCAGCACTCGTTTAGCGCGGTGGCGCCTACCGTGGTGGGCTTTGCCCTCGGGTACATCCTGCTCCGGTATATCTTTAACGGGTCGCATACCGTCTGGGGCTATATCGGGCTCTGGTACCTGGTGATTTCGCTTATAGACCATTCCACCATGAGCGATATCGACCTCAAGCACTATATCCAGGGCGTGTGGGCCCTGTTCATCCCGATTTTCCTTATCTTCTTCGGGTTCGCGTTTTTCGCGTAATGCTAGTTTTCCTCCGCATTTTAGGCATTTTTCTCCTTTTTTCGTTTTTCTTTGAAAAACGCTTTACTTTCGGTTTGTCTCAGGCGATAATTTTATAGTAGGCCTACAAAAAAAAGGAGGTTGCCTGATGGAAGCTATCGGTATCGTGGTCATCGTGATGGCGGCGGTTGCGTCTCTCACCAAGCTTATCGACGTGGTGACGACTACTAGGAATGCGAAAAGGCAGGCCCGCTTCATGGGGGCGACTCGCGCAATTTCCTTGGAAATGAATCCCATCGGGAGGGCTATCTTTAGGCGCTTTGGCGTTGTTGGCGGGTGCTGGGTGACTTTTGCCATTTGGACGCTTATTTGCATGGTTACGGCTTTGGAAGTGCTTCTCTATGATATTTTCATCCTGAATATTGGGGTGATTGCGTTTTATTGCCTGCTGACATACCTTAATGTTTGGACGGGAATCCATAACACGACAGGGCGTATGGAACCAATTACACGGTCCATCGGCAGGTTCTATGGCTGGCTCGGCCGCAAGTTGGGTGTTCATTAGGAGAAAAGCATGTACCAGGTAAAGATTGTCGATACGAATGGAAGGACCAGCGTGCAGCCGCTTGGCAAGCGCGAGGAGCGTCGGGTTGATGCGCAGGATGTCGAGCGCATGCTCCAGCACCCCGAAGACATGAGGAACGAGTGCGCGATTATTCGCCTGGCCAGGCAGGGCGATACTCTCGTGAGGCGTACGATGTTTGCCAATATGGACAACGGCGCCTTCCTTGATTGCGTGATCAGCCTCGCGGGCGATGGTGATGCCGGCGCGATTGAGGCCCTGATCCGTGAGGTCAATAACCCGAAGTGCTGGGAAATGCTCCAGTTCTTTGCGCAGCGGCATGACGAGCGCGCAATCGATTTCGTGCTGGGGAACACCCACAGGGAGGGCGGCCTGCGGTGCGCCATAACCCTTGCGGAGCAGGCCTGCCCGGCGGCGAAGGAATACATTAGGGATTTCTGTGCCCTCATCCGGCTTGCAGACAGGGGTAACCCGCATGTGATCGAGGCCCTCTATGCCCACAAGGACTACAACCTGGATTGCCGCAATCGCATAATGCGGCTGTTTGCTGCTAAGCAATAGGAGGTAAAGCATGCAATGGAAGGTTGTCGCGGAGACTAAACCCGTTGACCTCATGGCGACTATTCTCGGCAAGCGCCCGCTAGCCGAAGAAGCGCTAAAGTATCTCGGGATTTGCCGCGAGATCCCGGACCCGGAGGATGTCGTCATTGCGCTCGATGTTTCCCTGGCTGTGGCAAAGAAGATTGTCGCGGCGGCGGTGCTGTCGACCAAGTTCGTTTTCGGGACGGGGCGCCTCCCGATTTCGGACCCCGAGCGTGTCGCGTGGCTGCTCAGCGACCTCAAGGCCGAGCCCGTCGAGAACCACCCGGGCGGCCATCTCCGTTTTACCAAGGACGATTTCGAGTTTGCAAAGGGGCTCGCGGTGACCGGCCGCCTGCTCAACATCCGTTTCCTCGACAGCGTGCTCATTACCCGCAGGGGGTTCGCCTCGATGCGTCGCAAATTTCCCGAGATTTTTGACCTGGCTGCAAAAATGGACATCATGACCAAACTTGCAGGGTGACGGGTTGTCACCTAGCGGTGCCATTCCTCTCGGCTCTCGCGGCTTTGATTTCGGCCTCAATTTTCTCTTCGCTCATCCCAGCAACCCCGTTTTTGTGGGCTTCTTCATTGAGCGCGTACAGGGCTTGCATTAGTCGGCTGCTATCTTGCGCAGTGGTAGAAGGAATTTCGTTCACATCAAATGGCAGCCCTTTCTCGATAATCGCGCGCTTGAAGAAAATGCGGACGGCGGTCGGGATGTCCATCCCTAGCCTTTCGAACAGGTCGCTCACCTCGTTCTTGAGATTCTCGTCTACACGGATTTGCAGAATTGACATCGCCATAAGAACCTCGTAGTTAATACAACTACAAAATATAATATAAACAACGTGCAAAAGCAATAGTTTTTCATAAATCTATTCGAAACAACTAAAAAATCGCCTGTTTCATTAGAAACGACTGCCCTTTTCTGTATTTTGAGGATATATTAAGTAAAAGCGAGCTGAACGCGCTATTTGCCCTGTGCGGTGGGCTTTGCCTGGACAGCAAGAACTTCGCTTTCGGAAAGCTTGAAGATGCGGGTGACCTTCTCGATGGAATCACCCTCTGCAAGCGAGGCCCTGGCCATTTCGAGGCGTTCTTCGTTTGCCTTCTTGCGTTCTTCTGCGGCACCTTGGGCGCGGCCCTCGGCACGGCCTTCAGAAAAACCGATTTCGTGTTCAGCCTTCAAGTCCGTCATGTTCTTCGCCTCGCAGTTGAAAAGTTCCTCTACAAAGTTAATCAATTTCACGGAATCGAGCAAGCGCCGGAACGTTTCGTTCTGCATAATCTTTTCGGGAACGGGTTCCTCCTTGACAATCACCTTGATGGCGCGGAGCCACTGCGCCGCCTCGGAGTTGTCGCTTGCGGTGACGCCCGCCTTTTCGAGCTCGAAGAACTTGTCAATTTCCACGAAAATCTTCTGGATTTTGGGAAAAAACTTCCTCCCGTTGCACATCTCGTCAACGTGATGAATGTACTTCTGCGGTTCTTCGGGGAAGAGCTCGAAATCCAGGAGCCCGAGGAAGTAGATGCGCGGCAGCTCGTACTTCTCGCTGGTATGCACCTGGTTCTCGATGACGCGCGAGATGTAGTATTCCACGCGGTCGCGGAAGAAGTCGTCGCCCTGCTGCTGGACTTCGACCAGCACCTTTTCGCCGGCATTGGTCGTGCCGATAATGTCCAGAATGCAGTCCTTCTTGTTGAAAACGCCGGGGAACTCCTGCATTTCGAGGGTGATTTCCTTGATGGCGTCGTCGCCCTGCAAGCCAAGCATCGCGTTCACGAGCGAGATGAGAAGCGAGTGGTCCTTTTCCTCGGCGAAGACAATCTTGAAAATGCCATCGCTGAGGATGTAGGCGTACTTGTAAAGTTCCTGGTACTTGAGGAGGTTGCTCTTGTCGATTTCCATCGCCTTGAGCAAGGAGTAATGTTGCGTACGGTTCATGTAGTGTTGTCATTCCCGCGTAGGCGGGAATCTCCTGTTTGAAGTTGCGGTTTTGGCTTGCAAACGGAAAATGCTGGGACGTAGAACACCTGCGGCACCAGACGGTTGCCGCTCGCAAACCAGTTGAATGACTGATTTTTACGTCCACCTTTACGGCAGACGGTGCTCTACGTTGATAGCCACAGGGCCGGTTCCCTGCAGGGCAACTGTCGCGATTTGCGGATTGTCAAGCTCGCAAAGGGCAACGACCTCAAGCAGATAGTTGAACTGCCTCCCCGGTTCGAATACGCTGTCAGGAGGATTGTCTGAATCTACTGAAATGAATATACAATTTTTTGCAAGAGATGGCAATAGTGCGGCTTTGTCTTATTAGTACCGTCCCAGCACGAGCCGCCTATTGGGACAGTCCACCAGCACCTGGAATTTTTCGTATAGTCCTATGCCGATAACACCGATTGCACCGTCCATCTGGACGTGGTGATCTACCTTCTCGGGTTGGCTGCCGAAGGGGATGTCCACCGTCTCTCCGCCAATCTCTACGGGGAGATTGAAAAGCTTGACCTCGTAGCGGCCGATGTCCGGGTCCGGGTGTTCGTCAAAGACGGAGCCGGCTTCTGTCCCCGTCGTTGCGATGGACTCGGTGATGTAGTTCGCGATGCAGGCCCCGGAGTCGAAGACCATCTTGCGCTCGACTCCAGCGATTTTCATCGGGATGATGAGCCTGGGGTTCACGATGCTGCGGAGCAGGGGATACTCGGCAATGGGGTGGACTACCATGATGTCGTCGCCCTGGTCGGCGACCATTACAGCCTTTTTCCTGTAGTCGAAAAGCACCTTGTGTCGCGCGAAATACTCCAACCCCCAGAATTCGTCCAAGGTCGGGTCCACGAACCCGCGCGCCCCTTCGAGATGCTGGCGCAGTCCGGGGATTCGTTGCATGTTCTTTTCGTTGATGTCAACCGGGCACCCCGTGTCGATAAGGATGCGCTTGCCGTTGTCGGTGACGATGAAGTGACCCTTGATAAGGTCGGCGTCGAGGATTTTTACCATGAAAAACTCCTTTGGAAGTATGGTGTACCTTGATTTATCGCTGGAAAGGGGGGATTTGTAAAGGGGGGGGGATTGATTTTGATGAACTGGAACAATTGGTTTTGCAAGGTTTCCGTACAAAGAAAAAATGTAAGTAATCCGCAAGAGACGCAAGAAGTCGTCAACCATATTCTGTTTCCAGTACGAGGAAAAGGACTGGTACAACCAGATATGCGATGGTGAAAGATCCTTGCAGACGCCATCATTGACCGGACATCGTTCAGCTCGTACAAGATAAACATCGAGTACATCGACAAGTCGGTTAACAAGTTCGTGAGGGGAGTGTATGGCTTGAATCCGTCGGAAGTACAGTAGGAAAAAAAACAGGTGGCTTCGTCAGGCCGGAATTCGACGGAAACGACATCATAATTCTAACAGTAGCACCGAGGCTCCTGCTCTTCTTGTATCAAAAAATGTCAAAGATCTGAATTTAATCTTTTTTTTGCTTAAAACGGAAAATCAAAATACGAATAGTCTCCGCCCTCATGTAGTTTAGATATGTTTTCTCCTATAGAGTCCAGATGAGATTTGTCGGATCCAGTTGATAGATGACGGTTTAACAATTCTTTGAGAGAGTCGGCGACCCCCTGTCTGCTGCAACACCCCCAATAATTGCCCCCACTTAAACTTTTCACGCGGGACACACAAACAGAAGTAGGTTTTATGCTATCAATTTTTACGGTAGGGACTGTTACAAAGGAATATGTAAATTTGCGCGCATTTCTTATATTAAAACCTTCGCGGCCAATTGAAATGCCATCTCTAAATGCTGATGCAGAATATATCATATCCCATAGCATAGGGATTTGCGCGTTATCATTCCAATTTGTTTTGCATTGTATAATATGAATTTCTATATCCCTAAAATCTCTCCTAACTAAAGCGTTTAAAACTTTTAAATAGTTGTATTTTTCTCTCATGCATAATATTACGGGCAGATCGTTTTCGTCATTAATCGTAATTTGGGTTTTATCTACGTTATACTCTGGCTTATTTGGAAACGTGATTACTATTAAGTCTGACTCGGAATTTGAAGGAATATTGCCGTAATTAACTGTAATGGCGTTGCTTATAGGAGTCGGAATCAGTGATTTATGATGTTTAATGCATACGGTTCTTCTGCCAATATTACAAATATTCAGATACCAGCATACGAGCGATTCCCAAATAGTCCCACCGCCAGAAAGACTGTCTTGCGTTCGTCCTTCATTGGTGTTTGTAGAATAAAATACTTCCCTTAAAGAATCCGCCATATTAAGAATTTGTGTAGGGGTGGGTGTATTCGCGTACGAACGAATAACTTGTTTCCATCGGGGCCACACGTTGGCAAAGGTCGTTGTTTTGAAAAGCCTTTTTACAGACTCCTCGCGCAATTTTTCGACTATATTCTGACTCATGAAAAACTCCTTTATATATTCTCGAATAACTGAGATAATGAGATGTTTAATCCTTTAGATATTTTTTCAAGATTCACAATGGAAATGTTGCGATTCCCAGTTTCTACAGACGCTAGATATGTTCTGTCCATTCCTATAAGTAATGCAAATTTTTCTTGACTTAGCCCGAGTAAATTTCGGTGTTCTCGTATTCGTTGTCCTAACCTTATCTGAATGCGTTTTGCTTCCATTTGACGTCCTTTTGTAAAAAAGGATATTACAAAAGGATTGTAAAGTCAACGGACTATGAGTAACAAATTTTGCGAGATTCCATATTTTTCCTGTTTTTTTTCAAAAAAAAGAAAATTTCCACGACCCCGCTCACAAAACTCAAGTAGTCTTTTACGAAATGTTTTGAAATTGTCAGAAAATGACGTTAATAAAAATTATATTTCATCATACTTCAAAGAAACACTAAAGCGGAGTCGCGCTTTGTATTTAAAACAGACATTCATGGCAATTAATCGTAAAATTACCCTTACCCACATTGAAAAGAGTTCTTACAAAGTCTAGGGAATTACTAAATTACGAGTTAATAGAGGTCACCATGTCACAATTAAGTTCATTCCTAAGAAATAAACAAGGCGTCACTTTTTTGGATCTGTTCGCAGGGGCGGGGGGATTCAGTGAAGGCCTGCTGCAAGCATGCAGTAACAACAAGTATTTTGATTTTATTCTTGCAAGCGACATCAACGAAAATTGCGAACTTACGCACCGCGTTAGGTATAATGACCAACTAGGATTAAAAACTAAATTTTTAACAGAAGACATCATGTCCGAAAACTTTCTGACTCGATTAAAAAAAGAGATCGGAAATACTGTAATCGATGTTGTAACCGGCGGTCCAAGTTGCCAATCATTTAGCCTTTCGGGACGACGGAAAAAATTCGACAAGCGAGATGACCTGTTTCAGCATTATCTAAAAGTCATTAGAATGCTTCGTCCAAAATATTTTGTGATGGAAAACGTCAAAGGGATTCTCACTAAAGATGCCGGTAAATTCAAGGAAAGGATTGTCCAGCAGATACGCTCAATCGTTGATGATTCAAAAACAGATTTGTTGTATAGCTATCTCAGCACACTTCTTTCAAGGCGAGCATCTTCCTTTCAAAAAGACTGCATTATGGCAAAAGTCAAAATGGAAATAGATGACGCGCATTATGAGAAACATTTAGAGACTTTTTTCAATGCGCTTGATGCGCAATACAAGGTTCTGACAAAAGTTGTTGATTATAGGAAAAGCAAATCAGACTGCAGCATCAATACAATTAGACATGGGTTGAATCTGCTTCGTAGGAGCAAACAACGTGAGTCGATTAAGGCCTCCATAATTAATGAGAAGACCATCGCCAATATTGACAATGACGTTTTTGGCTCGTCAATCAATGATTTTATTGAATTCATAAGCGATGGTTCTATAATTGAACGGATTTTTGACGCTTTCAATTCCGTTTCGGAATTCTTCAAGTGCAAAGAAGACGCCGGCCAAATGAAGGAAATGATTGAGTTTTACTCTCTTTCATTAGACGAATGCTTTGAAAAAATCATGGAATTTGCAAAAAAAGATAACTCCGTAGACTTTTATGAAAACGTGTTAAACTCAGTTCGTTTGTATAATATTTCTAAACCAATTGTTGTATTATCTTCTGATTATGGAGTTCCACAAAACAGAGAAAGAGTTTTATTTATCGGCTGCCGCAACGATCAAGAAATCATAACTGATATTCCACCGACCGTTGTAGAGAACGAAAAAACTACGATATATGAAGCCCTATTCGATTTAGATTTCATAGGAAATGGTGAGAAAAAAAAGAATTATGAGCCAGTCCCTGTTCCTGATAAGTTCAAAAGTTTATTGAAGTTTCGAAATCCGAACGGCTCGGTAGCGCCAGATTCTACGCGCGCAAAAACATATGCGGAATGGTCTAAAAACGGTCGTCTCACACATCGATTCAAATTTGAAACAAAGCCCTTTTACACAAAATCGATGGAAGACTATAGAAATGGCATCAAAGAGACTGATTGCAAGCTTTTTAATCACCAAACAAGTTTCCAGAATAAAGACGTTCAGAAAAGGCTAGATATTATTGCATCTTGTGGAGAATATGATGAGAAATGCAAGAAAAAACTGAAAGAACTCGGTTTGGAATCGAATAAACGAAATTACAGTGTTTTGAAGGCCGATGGTCAAAGTCCAACAGTCGTTACGATGCCTGATGACTTCATTCATTATTCAAAACACAGAGCAATGACTTGTCGAGAAATGGCTAGGTTGCAGTCATTTGATGATTCGTTCGTCTTTCAAGGAAAACGGGCTACAGGCGGCGACAAGAGAAAGTCAGAAATTCCGCAATACACCCTTGTAGGAAATGCCGTTCCTCCTTTAATGGCGAAAGCTATAGGTGAGGTCCTGCTTTCTAAGATTAAATAAGAAGGTATGTTTTTTTCGTAATTCAATGGTGAAATCAGCAAGTGGAACGTCTTGAAAGAGACTGATATGAAATGGATATAGGCTCTCCTCTTGAAAAGAATCCTTTCAATGTTTGGAGACCGCTCTAACGATAGAGAAATAAAAGAAACTGTATGTCAAAATGCAACTGTACCAACAATATATGAATATATCGTTGGTATAGTTTGGTATTATTTTTCGGGGAAACGGATAGATATTCTTGATAGTTATAATCTTACGCTCTCTGCAAATTTTGAACCCCTAGTCCATGCTGGTGGCGGACAAGGAGATATTGTTATATACGAACACTATAAAGTTGTTATGTTAGAAGCAACTCTTATGAATGCGAATAGCTAAAAAACGCGGCGAGTGGGAACCGGTTTTAAGGCGCTCTATTAACTTGAAAGTGGATGAGGAAACGGCAAAGACAGGCCGTGAAGTAACGATATTTTTTATAGCTGATAGCTTTGACCATAATACGATCAATATATGGAAAGCGGTTGCCGCTGTTCCTTTGCAATCGTCAATTGATAGGGATAGGTTTACAGAAAATGTGATTATTATGCCGGTTGATAGTGAGGAACTGTCGGAGCTTATGGATAGATCTACGGAATATGATGAGATTATATCCGAAGTACATAAACTCTTTGAAGTGGATAAAAGCGCTTTCAATATAAATTGGCGTAATGAGTTTATAGGAAAAATAATGTGAACATGAGAAGATGTGTACATGTTTTTAGGTTTTGAGTGATGATTAAAGATTATTATCCGTTTAGTCTATAATGCCTCATTATACGATGGCAGCACTTTGAGGCATAAACAAATATTACTTTAGAGCCCCTCCCTCAGGGGGCTTTTTGTAACTTAAAAAAACGATGGCCTAAGGCTACCGGTTTTTTGCTCGATTAGGCAAGTCCTTTTCTGTAAAATTACGCACAACAAGTGGATTTTGGATCAGATGCAACTTTGATTGATTCAAAATATGTTGATTATAATGGGGAAAAGCTTACATTAAACGAATGGGGCTGCAAAGTTACAGGGTGGAGATTTATCCGTATATATGCTTATGCGGCAAGAAAAGGTGAAATGGAAACCTTGCAGGAAAAACGAGAAGCATATATCCAAGATTACAATGAAAGCTCAAAGTGAGAAGAGAAATTCCGCCCGCCTTGCTTGACGGGCGGGCGTCTATAGTTTTGCTACGGTTCTTCTTGCTCTTCAGTACTTGGACGTTTGTAATTAGGATCTATATGCAATTTTTGTATAAAGTCTAATGTTTCGCCGGTTAACTTGGGAATGAAGTTGTCAACAGCGTCGTTTACACGCTGGTTGAAACTATTGAAGTCTTCTATTTGGTGAAATTGCATTAGTTCAACGATGTCCACATTTTCCATTGAAATGACGGGAACTTTCTCAAAGAAATCCTTGATCTCATTGGAAATATCAGAGGCTTTTATTTTGCTGATTAGGTTGTCGCGGAACCTAGTTTTCCAACAGACCATAACACGGCCAAGTAGTTCTGCTGTGTTGGTGGAATCTATCTCGAGTAGGTGTGCCGAGAAGAGAAACGGAAGTATACTCCATCCTTTTTGGTATGCGTTTTTTATATCCGGTTTTATCTCGTTGAGTTTGATGATATATGGAACGTGGTAAAGAATCCATTTAGGGGCGTAAGGCCTGCAGAAATCCTCGCATTTGTTGATGGCGTCTGGGAAAGAAAAAACATATTTAATCTCTTCTACAGACTCTGTGCCTTCTTTATGCAGATTATCTTTAGGCTTTGAGACTCGCTCCACTTTTGTGAATGCGAATGGTTTTCCCGTATTTCTTTTGGGTGCTTCGCTTCTTTCTTTTTTCAGATGTGCTTTTTCGTTGATTAAATCGTCCAAATAATTGGTTCTTTCTTGGTCAGTACACGTGTAAACCCGCTCAGGGCGAGCCTCCTTGGGACCGTTGTAATTTGAGTCTTGTTCGAAATCAATAACAAAAGCCGTGTTCTTATACTTCCAGCCAAATGTTGTTTTGGCACCATTTATATCAAGGAATTTATAACAATGATAGATATTGACTTTCTTTGATAATGGAACTTCTATTTCAAAAACAACACCCTTTTCTTGCCACTTGAAGTAGTAAGATGCGTTTGCCGGAATAATGTTGTCGAACGCATTGGTATTTCTCCAGATGTCCCTGGATTTCAACGTGCTACCTAGGCGCTTGTCTTTGAGGGGCTTGTAATATGGCGTGATGAGGTTGAATTTTCCTCCACCACCAACAAAGTGTATGTCACAAATGGAATCGGTTGCGTTTGCATTGAGTGTGAATTCCCTGACTGCAGGAGTGGTTGTTGCAGTCCAGTCGTTAGATAGATTGGCTGCAGGCGTGCTGATGTAGCCGTGAATCAGATCGTTTTCTTTAGTGACCCACACATCAGTATTTTGAGGCAATAGTGTTATTGCGGGTATAATTTTATTTTTTATTACGGTTTTTTCTGATGTTAAAATGTCGTTTGAATTATTGGTAATTACAAGTCGATTGCTTGGAGAAATATTTACGTTGACGTCGTTGTTGAACAATCGCTTTATTTCTGAACAATCATTTGTGCTTATTTCGCCTAGGTGACTGAATTCGATTGTTTTGATTGCAATTTTGTGCTGGGATTTCTGCGAAATGAATATGGGATTCCCTTCAAAATTGTGGCACAAATGGATTTGGTCTGGGTTCTCTATCTCGATTTTTACTTCGTTGCCGTTTTCAAATTTAATGCGAATGCAATTGAATTCTTTTAAGTTTGGGGCGCTCTGTAAGGTGAAAACGTTTTTTCCTGAATTATCGCTGACTGTTTTGTTGAGGGAAGGAATATTTGCTGATACGGGTGCTCCGTCATCTTTTACGGCTTCACAAGAAACAGGCTGTTTCCATGATACTGGTGTCACTAAATAGAAATCTTCGTTGCAAGGCCAGGAATTTTTACGCTGGCCGTCATTTCCAAGCATATGCCATTGGTTTTTTGTATACCAGGGGTTTGGTAATTCATATTCATCGCCGTTGAAGGTTACATTTATGGTTTGATTTGCAATGAGATTTTCAATTAACTGGTTTTTCTGTATGGTGGTAAGTTCGCCAAAATTGGCAATACCGTCATCTATTGAAAATGAGTCTTCGCCGGTGGAGATGTTAATGGAAGATGTGTTCCTTAAATTAGGAATGTCGGGGAAAAGAGCCTTTATGCTTTGAATAGGCGGAATGTTGTAATTAAATTCTTTTTTGTTGCCTAAAATAAGCCTGAAAACGACCTGTGCAGACTTTTGAATATCTTCGGCATATTCGCTTTGTTGGTCGTTACTTATGTTCTCTGCATAGGCAAGTTCTAGCCATTCGTTAAAATAATTGTATCGACTATTTTGGGCTTCTTCTTTAGGAATGTGGTCTCGTTTTGCTTCATCTACAAATCTAAAGAAGTTTAATATACGAGTGGCGAGGTGGGACCGGGTCAATTCGTGAATTTGAAGAGTCCTTCTGTCAAGATCTTCCAGGTATCGGTCTACTGAATTTGTCCGAAAAGCTGTAAGAACATCGTTGAATTTTCCGGCAACGGGATTGTATCGTCTAGGAAGAATGGCTAGCTTTAGCAAGTGCTTGCAATATTCATTGTCTTCGCCGATGGGCTTGCTGTATTTTACATCATTAGACAAAAAAGCATTGAATATTGCATAAAAAAACGGTTTGCCATTGGCGGAGTCTGTTTTTTGCGTTAGAATTGCTCTTATGTCTCGCGAACCTTCACTCCAAAAATTAGTATGGATGTTGAGATGACGAAAGTCTCGTTCTACGCCTTCTGTAAGAGGTTTCCATAACCCGTCTTCGTTCATTGATGTTGCGTACCGAAGTGTTGCCTCTCTTAAGTAGATGCCGAAGCATCGATGAAAGCTTTTCAAAAAATTGGAATCCTGGTTTCTGTCTCGAAAAGTCCTGTAATTTGGATAGCGCTGAGTATGGCTGGTAATAATCCTTAAAAGACAATAGTAATCGTCATCATCTAGAAATTCATCTTCGTTAGAAAACAATGGGCCTGTGATGGCGATGTCCTCCAGATATTTGTAGAACATCTGTTCAAAAGTGTCGGAATCGATAAAAACCATATTTGTGTTCCTTTTTTTTAAACCTTTTTGATGTAGTAACTAATGTTACCTGGATACTTGATGAATTTTCTGCCATCTTGGTCAAAAGTGGATAAGCCCTGCCCGAAAACGAGGGTGAACTGGTATCCATTTTTATATTTTACCCTAACGGCTCTGTCATGAATTTCTTTTTTTGCTATGGCGGAGGGGAGTCCCTTGTACAAGGCTATGTCTTCAAAGGACATGGTTGGATTGTCTTGTAATGAATAGCGAATAAGGCCGTTGTTCCGGTCTTTTAACAAATGCTGTATTCCGAAATAGTTGAATATGGTGCGGAGTACTTCTTTCTTGTATCCAGTTCCTTTTGTTCCACAGTTGTCGTGAAGGGCGTAACTGTCTTCGTAAATCCAGGATTCGGCGTCTTCTGGTTTAAGTGGGAAGTTGTTCTTGTCGATGATTATTTCAAGGACCTGCGCGACGAGCTTCGCAAGATCGTAGCTCGTCATCAGTGGAGTCTCGTCGGACTTTGTCAAAACAGCTTGCGTTGGCTGCTCAATTGCTTTTATGGCAGGTGTAGAATCAATCTTTTTTGAAACCCATTCCATTTTTTGATGGTCTACTTTGTATATGGAATGGAAGGTGTTGAGATTCCAATCGAACAGCCCGATGAATGTATTTTCGTCTATGTAGATGCCTTCTTTCTCGCTATCGCCGATGAGGCCGATGGCGGAATCTCCAAATAGGCCATTAAGACGCTTTATGTAGGGGATTGCGTCGTCGGTTGGGGCTTCCTTTAGCCAGATGTTTGTTTTTTTTGTTCTGTTTTTGATCTTGTGCCAAATATCAGAATCAAAAAATTCTGCCGAAAGGCGGTCTATACAAACGCTGAGGTTGTTGGCTGCAGCAATCTGATTGTTGACAAGCGTGTCTTCTATGGGGCTATATCCTTGCTCTGCGGCATTCTTTTTGAAAGCTTCGTACTGATGATTGCTTGTTATTTTATCGATGTTTAATGCGTTTAGTGTTTCTATTCTATCGGGTGCACTTTCTGCGTTTTGGAACAGGAATTGTGAACCGTAGCTGATTAAACATCTAGAGCAAGCGCAGGAACATGTTTTTTGGTGGTCATCATCGCCAATGAGAATGTTATTTATTGCAAAAGTAAGGAGACTATCGAAGTGCTTGGCTATTTGCTTGATGTAGCCGACACCGCCAACATTGTTGTCGAACAGTATCAAGTCGCAATCTTGAGTCGGAATAGGCAAGCAGAAATCAATGTCCTTTTCTTCTATGTCTAATTGCTGGACGATGGCACCTTTGAGTGCAATTCCTAGGGTGTTACATATTTTTTCAGTGAATTTGGGTATTTTCCTGAATTCAGGGGCTATTTTTACATATAGGGCGTTCGTGGAAAAATTGCTGTATAAGTGAAATGCGTTTTGCAGCTCAAATTTGTGGGCGTGTTCATCTTTTGCCGGTGCCGGGAAACGCATTTTGCGGCTATAGATTCCCTGGTAGTCTTGCTTCGGGAATACGGCGTAGCAGTATTTGCAATATACGAAGCCCTCGCTGTTGATACCGGTATTGAATGTGTGTGTGTTACCTTCTTGCACGTATTTCAAATCTGCGAAATCAGAGCAATTTAGGGGTTCTCCAATGCCGTCGACTTGCGTTCTTACCATGTAGGGCATGTGCACCGGATTCCGGACGCCCTTCTTTTTGGTTTTGAAATTGGAGACGAATGCCTGTGGCTTAATGACATTTTGAATAATCAATTTTGCTGGGACGGGTTCGTTTCCTGATGTTACGCAGCCGTTAGGGCATTCTGCGCCGGCAATTCCGTTGGGGAATATCGTGGAACATATAGGGCAAATTGCAACATGCTTCAGAACTTCGTTTTCGTCAATTGATATTCCAAAACGTTGCTTGTAATCTACTCTAATGCCAAGAGACCTGTACCGGCACCCCTTAACAACGATTTCGTTCCCGGGTGCGTAGCTTCTAATCGCGGCTCTGCTGTCGCGACTCAAATCAAATGAATCGAGCGACTTGTAGACATTACCTTTTTTCTTCATGATGTCAAGCTTTACCACTCCAATTGGCAAACCATGGGAGGGGAATATTTGCCTGTCCACCAAGTATGTAATGGTGCTGTTACCTATTTTGTCGTTTTGGCCGTCTGTTAATGTGGCGAGCTCTTGTAAATAGTAGTTGTTTAACGCCGCTTTTTTGTTGATATCTTCGCTATTAGTACTGGCAAGATTTTCTGCCATTAATTTGTTTATTTGATCAATCTTTCTGGAAATCTCGTCTAGTTGTTCGTTCAGCGAGACAATCATGTTCCCAACGAAGGATTCGTTAGAAGCAAAATCCCAATTTTCTGAAAATCCTGTCTCGTCAAGCAAATCGTCCATCTGCTTGCGTAAATAGTGATTCTGATCGTGGTATAATATATATAAAAGGGAATTTTTGTTGTTTGTCCAGTTTAGGGCGTCTTTTGTTTTTAAATCATTGAAGAATTTTCCGTATGTAAGGTAGGCTTCAAAAATATTTTGGCCTGCTTTTAGTGTGGCACCTTGGAAAATTTCACGGATTAGCCAGGCATTGACTGCACGTTGAACAAGAACCCGATTTCTGAGGGACAATTCTGGTGCGGACACGTCTTTTGTAAATGCCCAATCCGGGTTCCTATAGAACATTTCGTCATGCGGTGATGCGGATGTTATTGTGAAAATCAACGTGGAGCCTTCTCCGCGACGGCCCGCACGACCGGCTCTCTGCATATAATTCGCTGGAGATGGAGGCGTGTTTGCTAGCATGACCGATGCAAGGGCTCCGATATCGATACCCATTTCCATTGTGGTCGTACTGCTGAGCATGTTCAGCCAGTTTCGCTTAAACAGGGACTCGTTCTTTTTATTCTCGTTGACCTTTAGCTGGGCAGAATGTTCTTCTGCATAAAATGCTTGAATGTTGCTGTTGTTGACAATATTGTGCAGGCGTGGGTACTGGCTACTGCAAGGCACTTCTGCAATTTCAGAATCCTTTGGCTCCTGTGCGTCTAGGTAGGGCGATAAATTTCGCAAGTTTCTATATACCGGCTTCCCAGTTTTCTTGCATATCCACATCTTGTCGGATGGATCTTTTAACCGGAATTTTAGCTTGTGAATTTTTAATGCCGCTGTATTGTTTTTTACCTCTACAAGGCCTAAATCGGTTAGCTCGTCTAGCAGTTCTGTTTCAAAGGCGGATAATTGGTCTTTGGGTGCATCTAAAATATTGTCGGTGACATGATTTTGATCAAGCCGTTTCAGAAGTCTTTCGGTGTCATTGCTTAATAAGCTGGAATTGTCGTTGAAGAATGGGAAATATGCTGCAAATCCCTCTATTAGATCGTTATCATTTTGACCAAATGCGAAAGAGGCCCTTGTTCGCAGGGACTGTAAACAAAGGTATATGTAATCCTGCCATTCTTTATCATCGTTGAAAATCTCGTCTTCCAAATTACCGAGATTTTCAAGACCTGGATAAATGCACTCTACGATGCCTGCTTTTTCTAAAGAGGCGATGTTGTTGCCTGCCGGAAGGTTTACAAGCATGTATGCGACGAAACATTTTAGCATCTCAAGGCGTTCGTCTGTAATTTCTTTGAGATTTTGGTCGATATTTGAAAGACCAAGCTCGGAAATGATTTTTTTAGAACGCGTGATTTTTTCGAATATTTCATCGATAGTTAATGAGGGGCTGCTGGCATTTTGTGTTAATTCTGCGTATTCCTTTTGCGCTTGTTCCAGCTGTGTTTTTAGATTAGCGCATAAATTCTTATCTGCTGCGATGGCTACGTTGTTGAGGAGAGTCTCGTAGTTTTTAATGTTGGCTGTGAGGTTGTCAATGAGCTTTTGCTGATCGTCGGAGATTTCTGGTGAAAGGGCCCACTTGATAACCTTGTAAGCCGTGTTACGTAAGAAAGTTTGCTCCATGATGGGAGCCAATTGTGCTGCATTTTGCCGGGTATCGCTGAATGTTAATATATGGCGTCCCTGTGAAGGCCATGATTCATCATTCTTTTGCGGTGGCATTGGCAATTCTGGCCATAGACCTTCAAGTACAAGACTTGTGAAAAGAGGCTTGCTTTGGATTAAATTCGTAAAGAATCGCTTCCTTCGGCTACCGCTGATGTCTGTGTATTTGCATTTAGGGCAACAGTTTTTATCGGACGTTTCTCTATAAAGCCCCTGGCAAGCGCCGCTTTCGATAAGGTTGTCTTCGTTGCCCTCTAAAGAGAGCAACTCGAAAGTAGATTCTTGCCAATTCAGGTCCTCGTCTTCGGGGGAATCAAAGAAGACGCCTATGGCGCTTTTTAGGGAGGGTGCCTTATAATCTTTGTTGCTTCGAATCGCCATTACATAGGGCCTTCCGCAATTTTTGCAGAAAGCGATGGGGAATACGGGAGCACCACAGGTGCAAGTGTCTCTCCAGGATGAATATATTTTTCCAAATCTTTTTTGAACCCCGGGCTGTTTGCATGAACAATGTGGATCCAAGCAGGCGAATATGCCTTCGAATTTACGGAATGCTGTATGCCAGCGTGCGGGGAGCAGTGGCACGAATTCGGAATCATTCTCGGGCTTGTACATTGCTAAGGAGGCAACATCAAGAATGGTCGCTAAAATTTCTTTGTCTTCGTTGGTTGGACTTGTGAAAATCTCATTGCAAAGATCGTCGAATCTGTAAGACCTTGTTTGAGAGGTGTTTTTAAGCCAAGAGAAAATATCTCGGATTTCTTTTATGTTCCATAGATATTTGGCTAGCGATTCTGGTGTGCGTTCTGCAATTTCCAGAACGTCGTAAATGAAATCTAGGGTCACATTTGATGATTCGCTTAATACAAGGAACTTGGACCTAAAATCGCTCAGTTTGCTATTGTTAAAGCTGTACGGGACTACGGGCGCAAACCTTCTGCCTTGGATGACCTCCAGATCTTTTACCCTAAAGAACATCTTTTTTGCAAAGTTTTCGAGTTGCGCCTCGCCTCCAGCAAAAGTGGCGGACGTTGCGTAAAATTTCATTTCTGGAGGAGTCGCGCTCGATATCTGACGGCAACTATCCATGGCTAATAGCAAACGCCTAATCTGCAATGCCATTTCTGTTGCGTTTGCACCGGTATATGTATGTGCTTCATCTAGAACGATATGCCTCAACGTGTCACTAGTTGCCTGTAATAGTCCAGCATCCTGCTCGCGAAGAAGCATGTATTCTAGCATTGAAAAGTTGGTTAGAACGATGTCGGGAGTTCCGTTGTCGGTATCGTACAAATCCCGTCGGTTCATAACTCTGTAGAACGTAGATGCTGGCGTCGTGTCCAAAGAGAGCCCTGCGTTGTATAGGCAGAATGATATTGGACGACTTCCCTTTTGAAGATTCTTGTTTGCGTTTGTGTTTAGATATTCAACCAGGCGTTCTTCCTGGCTGTGAATCAAGGCGTTTGTTGGGTATAGAATGAAAGCGCGTACGCCCCTTTTTTTTCTTTGCTCAGGAGTTTCGCGAAGAATGTCAGAAATAATAGGGTAAAGAAAACATTCCGTTTTACCTGAACCAGTACCGGCAGAAACAATGATACTTTTGGTTTTTGCGGCTTTATAGGCGGCTAATTGATGAACGTAAGGCTTTCTTTTGGTGTCGTCGGAAGATTCGGTTTTTACGAGGTGCTTTTCTTTAAGCATTTCGTAAAAGACAGGATGCAGGGTGCATTTATTCGGGTCGGAATCATCTTTGCTTAGCGACTCGAGCGTGATGTTGCTTTTCTCATAGCCGAAGCCGCCTTCTAGAACGAGAGGGCCAATAAGTGTGTTTTCGTTACCCGCGAGTTCGGGCTTTACCCAGTTGTTAAAAAGTGGTGCGACAAGATCGTCTTCTCGACCGGTACCTGACAACATGCTGCAAGTGTAATCTCTGACATTTTCGCCCATGGACTTGAGGGCGGGGAAGGCTCGAAAAACATGGCTCATAATGGGGCCCTTTTTTAATATATCTATTTTATTTCCTTGTCTGTTATTTTTCTTGGACCTACTATATGCCGGGATTGAAACTGGGACTTTGATGATTTCTTGATATATATTTCTAAGCAAAAGAATATCAATTGATTGCCCGGACGCAGCAGCTTGCCATTGATTCAGCTCGCTTATTTTACAATGCAAAAAATGTTTACTGTCCTTCCATGCGGCCCAGGGGAAATGGTCTTCTCCCTGGAGTCCATCACTGAATAAATCGTATCCCAACTTATAATTGGTAATCTGCCCCTTCACAAAAGTTTCATTCAAGGCAATAGCGGCTGTATCACCGATTGCCTTCAAACAAGACAGTTCAATTTTATTAGCCAAGGCCTCTTCAACCCACTCGCATAGGTTTTGTGGGGCAGTCGCTTCATAACCCGGATCCATCATTGCATGCCCAAGTTCGTGCAACAAAACGCCCAAGGTCAAGTATTTGATCTTTTCAGGGTCATTTTGGCAAATAGGAGCTTCTTCTATTTTATCGTAACATATCCAAATTTCCGGAGAACCGTTGCCGTTATAAAATCCATTGCGAATATAAAGCCCAAGAACATCAAATCCGGCTTTATATTCAGCTATCTTTTCCTCTAATTCTGCTTTATGATTCTTGTACAGCTCTTCCAAAAAGAAGCGCGCTATTGGATAAAAATCACTATAAACAAAATCACCAGGATTCTCCCGCCTCGTAGCTTGCATCTGTCTTATTTTGTTTAGCAAATCGCTTCCGTTTTCTTTGAAAGGACCGATTTTGCTATTACGCACTTCTTTTAACGGGCGAGGTGTTTCCAGGCCATTATCCAAGACATCTTCCAACAAGCGCTCAAGCCCCTCATAGTCTTTTTGCGATTGAGCGTTGCACCCAAACACGAAATAAACAGGAATGTTTTTAGCCTTTTCGAGAAGTTCCTGCCCCCATACATTCTGCCCTTCTTCAAGGGCATTTTGGCAATACTGCGTTACACCATCGTCAATAGAACGGTTCATCTTGTTTTCAAATGTCATTTAGTACTCCGATTTATATAGGGGACTTAAAAGGAACTTACATAATATACATATTTTTTTGTTTTTTTATAAAAGCAGCTTGATTGTGGTTCCTTACAGCCAGATTCTTCCGCTAATCCGTAAGGATGTGCTGAAAAAGCCCGATGACCCAAAGGTCACCGGGCCTTTTCAACCAACAACGGAAACTTTCGTCAAGCGCTTTTCCATTCCACCTCGGCATCCGACGCGGGAATCTCGATTTCGTCGAGGTTTTTGCCCTTGGTTGCCTGGATGAAGGCCTCTGCCTTGTCCCAGCTGGCGCGCATCACGTAGATGAGGTAGCGGAGCCCCTCGTAGCACTCGATGCCCTTGTGGTCCTCGAACAGTTCGTCGTAGTTCTCGCCCTCGTACACCGAGCCTGCGTCCTGCAGGTCGTCGAGTTCGCTCTCGTATGCGTCCGGCTCCATCCACCAGTCAAAAACGGACGATTCCGTCTTGTAGATCATCGGCGCGCCCTCGCATTCGACGAGGGTATAGAAGAACGGCGCGCCCTTCGCGGGCTTCAGTTCTACTTCGGCCACCAGGATGGCGATATCCGGGCCCCCGCTGGCCTGTTCCACGCGGGCGTTTACGATTTGGTACTTTTTCGTCTTGTCCATGGCGCACTCCTTATTAAAAGCCTCTGCATATATTATCGTGCAGAGGCTAATTTTTGTCAAATGGGATGCGCCATTAACCTTCTTTTTGGTTACGACTCGTTTCTTCTGAACAGGTCTTCCATCGTGATTTCTTGCTGTGCAATGCTGCTGTTGGCACCTTCGGCAACGCCGTAGGTTGTCACCATTGTAGGTACGATGGCGTATTTAGTTTTTGTCTTGGCTCGGAACAGTTCGGCCCTGTCGCGAATGTAATCGGCGTAATCCGCGGACACCTGATACTTGCCCAACGCGAACTTCATTTCGCACAGGTTTATCACCCTGTCCGCCCTCGAAATGACCATATCTATCTGGGCTCCCTTTTCAGAATCGCTTTTGGGGACGTATCTCCATGCAGATACTTCCGTCGCTATACCGGCGATGCCCAGCTTCTGCTTGATGGCATCGACATGCATCATGCAGACAAGCTCAAAAGTCTGCCCCTGCCAGCTTTCTACGCTATGCGAGTTGAAATGCTTGCTCCACCATTGTTCATCAAGGGAGTTGTTCGCCTGCACATACTTGAAATAAAAGAGCGTATAAAAATCAGACAGGCGGTAGATGGCGTCCTTGACCTTGTTGCCGAGCTGACTATAACGCAAAACGAAATCGCACCGTTCGAGGTTTTTCAGCACAGCGGTCAGCGTTTTGCCGTCAAAATTGACCTTTTTCTCTATCTGGGGGCGGGTCAACCCTTCTTTGTTGTCTGACAGCAATTGCACCACCTGTATGTAGTATTCTGCGTGGGTGAACAAAGCGTTGTAGAGTTCGTCAAATTCTATTTGCAGCAATGCATTCTTACGAAAGAAAAGACGGTCGATGTTTTGGACGAGGCTCAAGCGGGTGTCCAATAGGCTCCAGTAAAACGGAATCCCGCCCAAAATCATGTATGCCTGGAGAATCTGGTATCTGTCCCACGCACATCTTCTGGCGCGGAGGTATTGTTCCGATTCGTAAAGAGTAAAGGGGCTCAGGTAGATGCTGTTCGTAATGCGACAATGCAGCCCACCCTGGTTCTCGACGAGCTTGTCGATCATCCAGCTGGTCGCGCTGCCCGTCGCAATAAATAAAATGTCTTTGCGACGAGTTGCCCAACCATTCCAGAAGTTCTCGAATTCTTCGACAAAGTCCGATTTTGGGGTGTCAATCCATGGCATTTCATCAAAAAAGATGATTTTTTTATGTTCGCTGGGCTGCGACTTGATCCATTCTGTCAGGGAATCAAATGCTTCGGACCAATCGGTGAGCTTGGGCTGTTCGACCAGGTGCGCGTAATGCTTAATGGCTTTTGCAAAATTGCGCAACTGTTTTTTTACCGGCAGGTTGTGGCCACCGACAAAAGAAAAGTCGTATTGGCGGTTGAAGAATTCTTCTACAAGGAAGGTCTTGCCTACGCGACGACGTCCGTAAACGACAACAAATTCCGACTGGTCGCTTTTTAGACACCGGTCGAGTTCTGCTATTTCGCGATTTCGTCCAATCAAGTTCATCGACACCCTCATGTTGTTTTTTTATTAAATATATATAAAAATGGCTTGATAATTCCCCAAAAGTGAATTTTTTTATGAGATTTGGGAAAATATATGCCAAAAATGATTGATAATCTCCCAAATCGCATGTTTTTAGTGAGATTTGGGAAATGTACTGGTGCTTGTGGAGCCCCCCTACATCTTATGCCGCTGCTTGAAGACTATTAGGTTCTCCTTGGCCCTTGTGGCGCCGACCAGGATCAGGTGCGCGTTGCTGTGCGGGGCTCCCGGGGCGTTCTTGGAGGGCTCCATGTCCGTGAGGATCACTACGCGCTTGTCGAGTCCCTTGTAGCGGTATGCCGATACGATGTTTATCGCGGCCCCGTTCAGGGAGTCGCTGATGTCGCTCCACTGGAAAACGTCGTTGTTCAGCGCGGCAAGTCCCGAATTCCTGCGGCTGCGCAGCGATACGACGAGGATGTCCTCGGGTTCCACGCCCTTTTTCTTGAGCCGCTCGATTTCCTTGTACAGCAGGTCCACCTGTTCGCCGGGGTCGGTATATACGCGCACGTCCACCGGGCGCCCTTCCGGGGTGTTGTCGTAGCAGGGGATCCTGATGTCGGTCGTGTCGTGGACCCATTCCAGTATCCGCTTTGTGCAGCGGAACCCGCGCTTGAGCACCATTATGGGCATCGCGCCGAAGGTCTTGTTCCCGAGTGTCTCGCGGTCCTTGTATATGGTCTGCTTGGGGTCGTAGAAAAAGCGCACGGTCCCTTTTTGCGGGTCATTCAGCAGCTGCAGCGCCATGTCGAGCCAGCCGTTCTCGAAATCCTGCCCTTCGTCGATGATGAGCGCGTCAAAGAACATTTTCTTCTTTCCGTCGCGGAGCTGCTTCAGCGCGGTGGGCAGGCTTGCGACCAGGGCCTTGTAGTATTCCGTTTTTGCCTCGGCGTCTTCGGGCTCGTGGCGGGCTATGCCCTTGATTTTTGCGGTGCGCACGTACTTGGCGGCCATCTTGTGGAAACTTGCCGCCATCACCTGGGTGTCGTCGAAGCCGCGCGCCTTGATGTTGTCGCGCATCTGCTCTGCCAGCAGGTCGTTGTAGCAGAGCACGGCGACGCGCTTGCCCTCCGCGACAAGCCGGCGGGTCTCCCACATCACCATGAGCGACTTTCCGGACCCGGCGACGCCCTCTATCTGCATGCGCGGGTTACGGGTGATGGATTCCATCAGCATTTCCTGGATTTCGGTGGGCTCTACGCGCGCGCCGGATTCCATTTCCCAGAGTTCCGGCCAGGTCGGCTCGTCGAAACATCCCAGGAAGCTTACTAGCCTGCCGTAGTCATAGTCGCTCAGCACGTCGTTGGGGAATGGCCTGTCGCCATACGACTTCTCCTTGGTCTCGAGGATTTTCTTGACCTTGCGTTCCAGGGTGTTGTAGGATTTGAGATCGGAACTGAAAATGATGCGCTTGGGCTGTATGGCGTTGCTGCCAATCTTTTCCATGCTGTTCATGTCGGGGAAGCATACCGCCCACTGCACGCGCACCTTGTAGTAGGTGTTGCGCCCAATCTTGGGGAACATCTCGCTGAAGTAGTCGTGGAGCGGGTGGATGCTCTCCTTGACTTGCTTTACGGGGGAACGGTCCATTACGCGCTTGCCCTGCTTCCAGATAAATCCCTCTTCGGTACCCTGGGCCTCTTCCGTAGAGATGTGGCCGTCCTTGCACTCGATCAGGAGCATGCCGTGTTCTTTGTGGTACAGTATGCAGTCGACCTCGTGGTCCACGCTGCAGCCGTTTTTCTTGACCGCAAAGTTCAGGTGCGGGTTCATCCAGACATCCCATTCGTCGTTCAGGCAGGCTGCTGCACCAAACAGTGTTTTTTCTGAGCGGGATGTGGAATTCGAGGAGAGTCTTTTGCGGATGGTAGACATGAGAGGGATCCTTTTGTTTTTCATAATATATATACAAAAAGGCTTGTTGGGCATGCCAAATTATCTATAATTGCCCCGAGAGGCTACTATGGGAAAAAAGATTCGCACGCAAGAGACATCCATTCCGCAGGCAACCCGCATATTTACGGACCGTGAGGAACCACGCAAGGCGTTCTGGAAGTGTTATGACCAGTTCAAGGAGAACATGTTCAATGTTGCCCCGGAAGATCGTGACGCCAAGGTCCTTGTCTACTATGGCGTGGGCGGCATCGGCAAGTCGTCCCTGCTGAAGCAGATCATAAAGGAGATGGATGAGGCCGCTGCTGCAAAAACGATTGGCCTGCCTCTGCACGTCTATTTCGATTTCAACTTGAAGCAGGAGCCCCGTGCAGTCCTGGAGGCCTTGCGCAACAAGCTTGCGGACGACTACAAGTTCAATTTTCCACTGTTCGATATTGGCTGCTATGCCTATGCGAAAAAAATTGGCGAGAACTGTGACAGGCCGGAGGTAAAGTCTTTCATAGAGCGCAGCGAGATTTTTAGGTGTGCCCTTGATTTCGTCGAGGATATTCCCGTTGTCGGGATTGCGACCTTGGTGGCTGGGCTTGCAGATAAGGGCATCGTGGCCTTCAAGAACATAAAAAACCGCCAGGAAATCAAGAAGATAGATGCCCTGTCTCCCGAAGACCTGCTGGAATACCTCCCTGTTCTTTTCGCTCGCGACATAGCGAAAAACATGGAAGGGAAAGATGAGCCTCTGGTGATTTTCCTGGATACCTACGAGCAGCTGGTAAACGAAATGTCTGCCATTGGAGCCCCGCTGAACAATGACCTTTGGCTGAGGGACGATAACAACGGCTTGATATTGAATGCTCCCGGTGTATTTTGGGTTATTGCCGGTCGTGAAATGCTCAAGTGGCCGAAAGATTGGAATGTTGATAATGTATTGGAGCAGCATAACCTGGGTAGCCTTTCTGAAACGGATGCGAAGAACTTTCTGCAGCATGCGGGGATCGAGGATGCTGAACTCCAGGATGGCATCTATAAGCTCACGAACGGAACGCCCGTATATCTGGACCTTTGCGTGGACAGGTATCTCTCCTTGATCGGGAACGGTGACGTCCCTAGAATCGAGAACTTCGGCGAAGATATCTATGTCTTGATTGAGCGGTTCGCGCGCTACATGGATGACGCCAGGAAGGACATTGTCTACATACTGTCTTGCCTGGGCGTGTGGACCGACGAGATGGCGCTTGAGATAGGGCCGAAAGTGCTCCCGAATTACAGCGTGACGACCTACGAGAAGGTGAAGGGGCTTTCCTTTATCATCGAGTCGGAAAAGGGGCAATATAACCTGCACCAGACCGTAGGGGACGTGCTGTACAAGGACTGCCCCGACAGTATAAGGGAGAAGGCCGTTTCTGCGGCGATTCACTATTGTGAGGAAAAGCTCCAAGGGCTTGATGCCTTTTCCTCTGATTTCGTGTATTATGTTGGCGTTTTGCTGAAACAGGCCGTTAGGTACTACACAGAAGACGAGAAGCTTCTTATATTCTATTCAGATCATATTCGTCCGCATATAAATAAGCTGAACGCCATAATGCGTTTCCATTCCATAGAAGAATTGTTCAAGCCTTTTTGGGAAAGAGCATCTCAGAATAAAGAAAGCCGTTTGTATGCCCATGTGCAGATGAATTATTCCTTTTGGCTTCGCGGCATGGGACGGTACAATGAATCTGCGGAAATGGCGAAAGCTGCATACGAGCTATATGCAAAATTGCAGGGTGCCGGTGCCGCGATTACGTTGACTGCTCAAGGTAATTATGCTGAATCACTCCGTATGCTGGGAAAGTATAAAGAAGCCCTGACTTTACTGATAGATCGTCATGAGAAGATAAAAAACAGTCCTCGTAAAGATATTCTTAAACGTGCTCAGGCTATACTTGATGTATCCATTATATACGACGAAATGGGGCTTTATGCAAAGGCCTTGCCGCTGAAGGAAAAAGTCCTAAGATGGCGCAGATGGGTTTTTGGAGAAAATGATGCTGATACGCTGAACAGTATATGGCGAGTAGCCTATTCAATGGAAAAGTTGGGACGCTATCGGGAGGCTTTGGCCCTCCGCCAGGAACTGTATGAACGCTATAGGGCCACCCAGGGTGAGAATGGCGAGAAAACGATAGAAGCACTTGGATTCGTTGCTATTAATTATGAAAATTTGGGCCAGTATGACAAGGCTATTGAATATCGGAATGAGGCTGTAAAGCGCATGAAGGCCATTTTGGGGGAGAACAATCCCAAAACATTAGAACATATGCGATATCTTGTTAAAACATATTGTCTGATGGGCCGCTATTCTGACATGTTGTCGTTACGGAAGTTAATCCTGGAAAAGAGCCGGAAACTTCTTGGTGATGACCATCCCAATACATTAAATGACATGTGGGGTGTGGCGTGGGCATTGGAGCAACAAGGCCGTTACCAGGAAGCCCTGGCCCTCCGTCAGGAAGTTTATTGCCGTTACAAGGAAACACTGGGCGAGGACTACCAGAGAACAATAATTGCGTTGGGGAACCTTGCTATCGGTTATGAAAATTTGGGCCAATACGACAAGGCCGTTCAGTTACGGCAAGATACCTTGGAACGTAGTCGGAGAATTTTAGGGGAAGATCATCTGACAACAATTGGGACCATTGAGACTTTGTCTAAAACGTATGGGCTGATGGGCCGCTATTCTGATATGTTGTCATTAATGGAACAGGCCTTGGAAAAACGTAGGGCACTCTTAGGTGAGAACCACCCTGATACGTTGAATGCTATATGGCGTGTAGCATATGCATTGGAACAGCTTGGCCACTACCAGGAAGCCCTTGCCCTCCGTCAGGAAGTCTATGATCGCTATAGGGATACCCAGGGCGAAGATGTTCCGAACACGATAGAGGCCTTGGGTAATATGGCTATTGATTATGAAAAATTGGGCCAGTACGAAAAGGCGTTGGAACTGCGAAAAGAGACCCTAGAACGAATGCGGAGCACCCTTGGCGAGGACCATCCCAGAACGATATGGGCTAGGTGGTATCTTGCTGATTTATATGCCCATAGCGCAATGTACGATGAAGCGGAAGAGTTGTATAAGGATAATTTGGAACGCCAGGAACGATTAACAGGAGGAGAAAGCATAAAGACGGTATCCGCACAGAATTCTTTGGCTTTCTTCTATTTCTTAAAGAATGAACCGGAAAAAGGTGTTCCTTATGCAGAGAAAGTTTTGGCGTTGATAAGCAAGAATCCGAATGTCAGTAATAAGAGTCGCATTGAAGGAACTGATACATTGGCTCTCTTATATGCATCAGTTGGGCGTCTAGAAGAAGCCTATAAAATGGCTCAGCAATTGTTGAATGATGCGTTAAAAGAATATGCTTCGGATCAGAAGTTTATCGCAAAACGCCATTACACTCTTGCCTATATCCTGAACAAGATGAACCGGCTTGACGAGGCTTGGGACTATGCGCAAAAGTCCTATGACGTGCGCATGCAGTACCTTGGGCCGTTTGATGAAAGTACTAAACGTACGGAAGAGCTTTTGAACGAAATCAAGTCAAAGTGCGGTAAATAAATTTAGGGGGCTTTCGCCCCCTTTTTTCCCTACACCTCGGCCTCTTCCTCTATCTTCTCGTGCATGTAGCGTTCGTCGAACATGACGAACTGTGGAGTCAGGATTGTGGCGGCGTCGAACACTGCGTCATTGTACACCTGTGCGTCGTTGACGAGAATCCTGTACAGCTCTCCCGGGATGAGGCACAGATCGGTGTCGGGGTGCTTCTTGATCCAGTTGGCAAGTGCGGCGGCTGTGGCCTCGGCGGCATTCCTCACCACATGGGTGGACTGGTTCCGGAGCATTGCCGGTAGGGCTGCCCTGCCGATATCGGTATGCCTGTCCCTCACGTCGCGGAAGGCGAGGTAGCTCTGTTCCGTGTTGGTGACGAGACCCTGGAGCGTTTGCTTCAGCGTTCCTGGATGCTGAAACATTTCGCTCACGAGCTTGTCGATGTTGTCCTTCTTGTTCTCCATGGCACACTCCTTGTTGAATGCCTCTGCTTATATATCGTGCATATCCGTTTCGATGTAAAAAGAAAAGCGAAAAAAAGAAAAACGGGCCTAAACCCGTTTTTTATACCTCTTCCTCCTCTTCTTCCATCTCGAGCATGTCGAGCTCGGTCTGGGTCGAGCAAATCTCCTCCTCGGTGGCACTGTTGATGTGCATGAGGAGCATCACGTCTACGCAGTCGTTGTCGAGCCTGCTCAAAAAGCGGAGCAGGCGTTCGCGCGCCTCGGGGCCGATGGAGTTTATGTGCAGGTTGATGTTGCGGTCCGGTTCGGACTCTTCGCTGTCGGGGAACAACGGCCAGTGCTTTACCCCGAGCGTCCCCTCTACCTGCTTCTTGAGTTCTGCCTGCAGGTGCTCCAGGCTCCGTATGTTCAGCGGGCTCTTCGTCTTGAATATGGCGGTGCTTTTTTCGACATATTCCTTGATGCGCGGCATGTCTGCGACGGAGAGTCGCCCATGCACGGTGAGCGAATGCGGGTTGTAAAAGTGCTGGTAGGCGATGTTAATCGATTGAACCCTGTTTTCGTGTATGTCGGCAAGGAACTTGCCTACGTTATTGCGGAACTGGAGCTGCAGATCTCTCCCGCCCATCCTGACCTTATAATATATGGCATACGCCGGGCTTATGTCCATCAGGTAGTCGATGACGGGCTGGTCTATCCAGGTTGTGGGCTTTTTCTTGAGAAAGTTGAACATGCGGCCTCCTTGCTACTACATTATCGGCTAGAAAGGCAGAAGTGTAAAGAAAATGCGTGAAAAACATGATATATCTGGTCAAAAGTATTATATTGTGCATAGCTCTTTGTAACCCCCTATGCCATCCCGCGTTTATGCAGCCATAGACCTCAAGTCGTTCTTTGCCTCGGTGGAATGTATCCTCCGGGGCATTGACCCGTTGAAGGCGAAGCTGGTGGTTGCCGACGAGAGCCGCACCGAGAAGACAATCTGCCTTGCGGTGACGCCCGCGCTCAAGGCCTACGGGATACCTGGGCGTGCGCGCCTGTTCGAGGTGAACCAGAAGGTGCGCGAGGTGGAGCGCCGTACGGGCGAAAAGGTCGAGTTCATTATCGCGAAGCCGCAGATGGCGAAGTACGTGGAGTATTCCACGAAGGTATACAATGTATACCTCAAGTACGTGAGCGCGGAGGACATTCACGCGTATTCCATCGACGAGTGCTTCTTGGACCTGACGCGGTACATGAAACTTTATAAGAAGACTGCTCGCGAACTGGTGAAGGCGATTATCCAGGACGTGCTTGCGACCACGGGAATTACCGCTACGGGCGGGATAGGCACGAACCTTTACCTGTGCAAGATCGCGATGGATATCATGGCAAAGCACGTGGATGCCGATGAGGACGGCGTGCGCATTGCGGAACTTGACGAGATGAGTTACCGGAGAAAGCTCTGGTCGCACCAGCCGATTACGAGCTTTTGGCAGGTGGGCCGCGGGATTGCCGCGCGGCTCGAGAACTGCTACCTGAATGGGGGGCGCGGAATCCGCACGATGGGCGACCTTGCGCGTGCGAGCGTCAAGAATCCCGAGGCGCTCTACAAGATGTTCGGCGTGAATGCGGAAATTTTGATAGACCATGCCTGGGGTTACGAGCCGTGCACCATCGCCGATATCAAGAAGGCTAAGCCGCAAAGCCAGAGCACGGGCGAGGGTCAGGTGCTGCAGGACCCGTACCCGTTCGACAAGGCGCGCCTTGTGGTACGCGAGATGGTGGATACGGTCACGATGACGCTGGTGGAACACGACCTTGTGTGTAACGCCATGGTGCTTACGGTGGGTTATGACCGCGAGAACGTGGACAAGGGTATATATCACGGCGAGACGGTGCAGGATTTTTACGGAAGGACTGTGCCGAAACCTGCGCACGGGACTGCTTCGCTCGGGCACTACACGAGTTCGCAGACGGCGATTGCCGATGCGGTGATGAAACTCTTTGACCGCATTGTGGACCCCACGCTTACGGTGCGCCGCCTGAACCTGGTGGCAAGCGATATCGTGGATGCGCGTCACGAGGGGTACGACCTGTTTACCGACGTGCAGAAACAGGAACGCGAAAAGAAGCGCCTCAAGGCGGAACTGCTTATCAAGAAGCGGTTCGGCAAGAACGCCATCGTGAAGGGCATGGACCTGCAGGAAGGTGCCACGACCCTTGAGCGTAACGGACAGATCGGAGGTCACCGTGCGTGATGATTACAAGGACATAATCGATTTGCCGTATCCGAGGAACGACTGGAATTTCCTCATGAAGCACCCGCGCATGGCCATGGAGGCCCGTGCGAAGATTTTCCACCCGTTTGCAGCACTGCGTGGGCATGCGGAAGCGCTTGACGATACTGCGGAGAAAAAGCGGGAAGCGGTGGCGAACGAGTTTACCCTGGAAGATCCCGACATGGTGATTCCCGAAAGCGGTTCTGATTTTTTATAATTGCGGTTATGAAGCGTCTTGTTGCATTTCTGATTCTTGTGCTTGCGTTTGCGAGTTTGTCCGTAGCGAAGCCCGCGAAGACGAAATCTAGCCCGAAATCGGCAAAGACGACAATGAAATCAGCGACATCGAAACCGGCGGCAAAGAAGAATCCCGAAATAAAGGATACCCGCGACGGGCAGGTTTATCGTCTGGTAAAGATTGCGGGCCTTACCTGGATGGGCGACAACCTGAACTACAATGCGGAAGGCAGTTTTTGCCTTGATGACGATGATAACAACTGTATGGCGTATGGGCGCCTGTACCCCTGGGACGTTGCGCAGAAATCATGCCCCGCGGGTTTCCGCGTGCCGACGCACGCAGACTTCGAGAAACTCTGGACGGCTGCCGGCGCGGACTTTAATGCGGGTTATCTATTGAAGACGAATTATGGCTGGAAGGGCGATACCAACGGGAACGATACGCTCAAGTTTTCTGCCATGCCCGCGGGCAACCGCTTCGACGACGGTACTTACGGCAACATGGCGAAGTTTGCCTTCTTCTGGACTGCGGATGACACGTCAGAAGATATCCCTGCGGGCGAGGCACGCGTGTGGTACCTCACGAACAAGTCGATGGCCTTCGGTTACACCGCAAAATCGAAAAAGTTCGCATTCTCCCTCCGCTGCGTCAAGTAGCGTTTTTTGCTAGATTAAAAATTATGCCCATTCGCAACATTGCAATTCTCGCCCATGTGGACGCCGGCAAGACGACCTTGTCGGAACGCATACTGTTTGCGGCGGGCGAGGTGCGCCGGCCGGGCAAGGTGGAAGAGGGCCTTGCCACGATGGACTACATGCCCGAAGAAAAGGAACGCGGCATTACCATCGAGAGCGGTGTTGCTCATTTCGAGTGGAAGAACACCTGGTTCAATTTTATAGATACTCCGGGTCACGTGGATTTTGGCGCGGAGGTGGACATGGCGCTCGGTGCTGTGGAAGGTGCCGTGCTGGTGGTGAGTGCCGCGAGCGGTGTCGAGACGCAGACCGTCGCCGCCTTCCGCAAGTTGCGCGAGGCGGGCGTCCCCGTAATCCTGTTCATAAACAAGCTGGACAATCCCGACTATTCGCTGGACGAAACCCTCATCAATGTGGAAGAACAGCTGGGCGTGCGGCCGGTGCTCATGGCCCTCCCGGAATATACCTCGGGCAAGATGAGCGGCGTGCTGGATGTGCTGAGCCAAAGCAGGCTTACGCATTCCGAAACGGGCGAGGAAGTTGTCGATGAAGGCTGGAACGTGGAAGATGGCTGGGACAATTCCCGCGAACTCAAGAAGCATTATGCCGAGGCTGTGGAATTCGCGAGCAATTTCGATGACGAGATACTGAAACTTGCTATGGAAGGGAAGGCTGTAGCCCCGAAGATGCTCTTGCGCGGGCTCAGGCGGCTCGCCCTCGATAAGGACTACGCGCTTTGCTATGCCGGCTCCGCGCTCGAAGGTTTCGGCGTGCGGAGTTTGATTACGGCATTATCATTCTTCTTGCCCGAAGTTCCGGAGTTTAACGCGGGCGAGCTCGGTCAGGTGATTCGCCTGCGGCATTTCAAGGGAGTGGGCGAAATCTCGCTGTTCCGTAGCCATACGGCGATGGAACGCAAGGAGTGGCCCGCGGGTTTCGAGTTCTCAAGGCTCAAGGCGAACCTGCTTGTGCCTGTGGAGGAAATACGCCCGGGCGATATCTATGCCATGCGTGCCCCCTTCGAGACGGAACTCGGCCAGATGATTTATCTGGACGAACAGCGCCGTGTCATCCTGAGCGGAATGCCGCAAGGCATGGAGTCGAAGGATCTGGATGCGGAGCACGATGTCATTCTGGAGGGGCACAGCCCCGATAGAATCCAAGAAGAACAACAGTCTATCCGCGACAAGTATCGCCCGCTGTTGCAGACCCGCGTGGAGTGCCTCGGTTCCGAGGACTACCACCACGTAGAAAAGAGCCTGAATACGCTCAGCCGTATGGATCCCTCTTTCCGCGTGCAGAAGGACGATGGCGGTTTCTGGTACCTGCATACGGTGGGCGAGGTTCAGCTCGAGGTATTGTTAGCTCGTCTCAAGCGTGAGTTCGGTTGCGAGGTGCGCGCGGGTAGCCCCGAGGTGCGCTGGCAGGAACGCCTGTGCTGCGAGGTGGGCCCGGTGGAGAACACCTTCCAGGTGGGCCCGCACAAGATTTCCATAAAGCTTTCTGCAAGCCCGCTCGATAGCGAGGCGCACGACATTCGCCTTTCTGCGGAATTCCTGGAGACTGCTCCTCGAGAGATACTTGCGGGCGTGCGTTCCGCACTCCTGGAATCGACCGAGATAGGCGTGCTCGGGAAGGGCGCCCTGGTGGGCGTGCGGTTTATCGTTCACGAGTTCAGCTGGACCGAGGGGGCGCTCCCTCCCATGATCAAGAAGGCGTGCGGCGATGCGGTCATTAAACTCATCAAGCCCGCCGATGTTCGGCTGTACGAACCCGTGATGGAACTTTCGCTTGAATGCCCGGTGAACTTTGCGGGCCTCGTTACGGGCGATATACAGTCCCGTGACGGCAAGGTGAAGGAGATTGGCGGCGACGGCAAGACGCATTTCTTGAAGGCGGAAGTCCCCCTGCGAAAAATCTTCGGGTACGCAACCGGCGTGCGCAGCATCAGCAAGGGAACCGCCCTTTATAGCATGCGATTGCTTGGCTACCGCCCCTCTAGCACGTAAACCCGAAAGAATAAACCTGAAATTAATTGCGCCGGAACGGCGCGCATGCACTTAATTGCTTGCAATTAAGTGCGTGTTGGGAGGGTCTTAGGGAGGGCTAGCCGTGCGTAGCCCTCCCTTGTCTCAATCATTCAAACCTAAGCGCTTCAATCGGGTCGAGACGGCTCGCCTTTCTTGCAGGGTACCATCCGAAGAATACTCCGGTAACAAAGCACACGGCAAAGCTCACGATGACACTCGTGACAGATACGCTCATCGGCATGTTGAAGAATGCCTTCACGATTTCAGAAGCTGCGATGCCGAGCGTAATCCCGATGACACCGCCCAGCAGGCTGATGATGACGGATTCGAATAGGAACTGGAACATGATATCGCGCCCGCAGGCACCGATAGCCATGCGCAACCCGATTTCCTTCGTGCGTTCGGTGACGGAGACGTACATGATGTTCATGATTCCGATACCGCCTACAAACAAACTAATGCCGGCGATGATCGTGAGCACGAGCGATATCAAATCCGATGTACTCGTGATGGTCTGTATCATCTCTTCTTGCGTAAACACGCGGAACGGGTCGGTGGGGCGAGTCCAGCTGCGACGTTCCTTCAGAATACCCATAATCTCTTCGGTCGCCTTTTCTGCATACCCTTCGCCGATGGAGTTCGCGAATATCTGGCGTATGTTCGTCGTTGCCGAGAATCGCCGCATCACGGTCTGGTATGGCGTGAATATCACGTCGTCGTTATCCTGCCCAAAGTCGCCGGAGCCCTTCGCCTTCAATGTACCGATGACCTTCAGCGGAATGCTCTTGTAGCGTATGGTCTTTCCGATGGGGTCGCCCTCGGGGAACAGGTTCTTTACCACGGACTGCCCGATGACGCAGACTTTTGCCATGCGGTCTGCCTCGTCGTCGAACATCACGCCGTCCTCGATTTCGTAGTTGCGTATCTTGAGGTAGTCGGCAGAAATCCCGCTCAGGGTCGTGGGGGAGTTGTTGTTGCCGACAATCGCCTGCCCGCTTACCGATACCATCGGGGAAACTCCGTCGATGTATGTCGCCTGCTCGCGTATGGCGATAACGTCGGCCTCCTCGAGCATCTCGCTGGATTCCATCTGCACGCCGCCGCGCCGGTCACGGTTGGGCATGATGATGATGGCGTTCGAGCCCATCGAAGTCATCTGCTCCTTGATGGAAATGCGGGAGCCTTCGCCCATCGCCACCATGGCGATGACTGCCGCCACGCCAATGACAATGCCGAGCACCGAGAGGAAGGTGCGCATGCGGTTCCGGAGGAGGGCCCGGATTGCGATTTTTGCTAAGGTAAGTGGGGCCATCTTCAATTATCCATCATCAATCATCCATCATCAATTATCAATCATCAATCATTTCCGGTGGCGGCAGGGCCTCGAACGCGGCTTTCGCGTCCTGCACGTTCTCGTTTATGACGTCCTTCTTGATGAGTCCGTCGCGCAGCGTTATGGTACGCCCGCTGAATGTCGCGATGTCGGGTTCGTGGGTCACGAAGGCTATGGTTTTCCCCTGCCGGTTGAGCTCCTGGAAGATCATCATGATTTCGTAGCTCGTGCGCGTATCCAGGTTACCCGTGGCCTCGTCGGCAAGGATAATCACGGGGTCGTTCACGAGGGCGCGGGCGATGGCTACCCTCTGCTGCTGGCCGCCCGAAAGCTGGTTCGGCAGGTGGTTCATGCGGTCGGCAAGCCCGACACGTTCTAGCGCCTCGACGGCGCGGCGGTGCCTCTCGCTTGCCGATACGCTGGAGTTGTATAGCAGGGGCAGTTCCACGTTCTCTATTGCGGTCGTGCGGTTCAGCAGGTTGTAGCTCTGGAACACAAACCCGATTTTCTTGCTCCGGATACGGGCGAGCGCGTCGCGCTTGAGCTTTTCGGTATGCTCGCCATCCAGTATGTAGTGCCCGGAGGTGGGGCGGTCCATGCACCCGAGTATATTGAGCATCGTGGACTTGCCCGAGCCGCTTGTCCCCATGATGGTCACGAACTCCCCGGAATGTATATCAAAGTTTACGCCGCGCAGCGCATGCACGGTTTCGTCGCCCATTTTGAAGTCCCGGCGGATGTCCTGTATCGAAAGTATGGGGTTTTCTGCTTGCATTTTCGCCAATTTAGATGATTTTACACTTTTTTCCGTTGCACTGGGGGTAGAAGATAATATCTTTAGACACGCTTTTTCATTTTATTGCTAACTTTTGTAATAAGATTGTATTTTTCCTTATTGAACGTATCTTCACGATTGATAAGGACTTGGAGATTTTTTGATGGAAACTAAGGTACCGCAAGGCACTACGGCAAAACCGGAAGATGACGAGATCGACATCCTCGAGATTCTGGTGTTCCTGAAGAGCAAGTGGAAGTTCTTAAGTATTTTCCTTGTTTTGGGCATTTTTGTGGGTGGCCTCGCCTCGATGTGGATGCGCCCGGCCTACAAGAGCGATATTCTTCTGCAGGTGGATGTTAAGGGCAACAAGTCGTCCAAGGCGCTTGGCGAAATGGGTGCCCTCCTCGATGTTTCTACCCCTTCCGAAGCGGAAATGCAGCTCATCAAGAGCCGCATGGTCCTTTCTACGGTTGTCGAGGAACAGCGCCTCTGCTACGCGGCCGTACCGCTGAACAAGCTCGACCGCCTGTTGCACAAGGAAGGCCGCATGGACCTCGAGTTCCTGAGCATCCCGCGTGCCGTTTCCGAGGCGAAAATCAAGATAAAGGCCCGCGTGCTCGCCGATTCTACCAAGTACGAACTCCTGGGCGAGGACGATGCCGTATTGCTGAAGGGCGAGGTCGGAGAAACCTACCGCCAGCCCTATGCGGGCGATACGCTTGCCATTTGCGTGCGTTCCCTGAATGCCCGTCCGGGCCAGATCTTCCTCCTGGGTGCGACCCATCCTCAGATGGCGGTCGCCGGTCTCCTGGGTGGCCTGAGCGTCTCGGAAGAGGGCAAGAATTCCGGAATTATCCGCGTCTCCATGCAGCATGCCTACCCGGACCGCGTGGCGGGCATCCTGAATTCCATTGCGAATACCTACCTCAAGCAGAACATAGAGATGCGTAGCGCCGAGGCCAAGAAGACGCTCGACTTCCTCGAAGAACAGCTCCCGAGCGTGAAGGCCAAGCTCGATTCCTCCGAACAGAAGCTTACCTCGTTCCGCAATGCGAACGGGACTATCGACCTTTCGGGCGAAACCCGCGTCCACCTCGAGAAGGACGTGAGCCTCCAGCAGCGCCTGCTTGAACTCGAGCAGAAGAAGCAGGAAGCCCTGCGCCTGTTCCAGGCGGAACACCCGACGGTCCGTACCATCGAGCAGCAGCAGGCCAGGCTCTATGGCGAACTTGCCAAGCAGAAGAAGGCGGCGGACAAGCTCCCCAAGACCCAGCAGGAATTCCTCTCCCTGCAAGAGGAAGTCGAGGTCAACAACAAGCTTTACACGAACCTCCTGAACAACATCCAGCAGCTCCGCGTGGTTCAGGCGGGTGAAGTCGGTAACGTGCGTATCGTGGACCAGGCCTATGTGCCCATAAAGCCCTCGAAGCCGAACCGCAAGCTGATTTTTGGTGGCGTCGCCCTGGCGTTCCTCCTCCTTGGCTGTGCCATCGTGCTCGTGCGTCGCATGTCGCGTAACGGTGTCGCAAGCAGCACCGAGGTCGAGCAGGCTACGGGTATCGGCGTGTACGGTAAGCTCCCGATGCTCGGCAAGGGCACCGAGAACAACGTGCTCGATCCGGTCGTGCACGAAAAGCCCGACGAACCGTTTGCCGAGTCGGTCCGAGCCCTCAGGACGGCACTCGAGTTCTCGCTCTTTGCCGATGGCAAGAAGGTCCTTATGGTATCGGGCCTCATAGAGGGCGTGGGCAAGTCGTTTGTCTCCACGAACCTCGCCTGTTCCTTCGCCATGTCGGGCAAGAAGGTTTTGCTTGTGGATATGGACCTGCGCCGTGGCCGCATGTTCAAGAAGGGCCACAAGGGCCTCTGCGAAATGCTGCGTGCCGAAAAGTTCGATGACGAGTACATCGAGGTGGTCAACGAGAACTACCACATCATCGGTTCGGGCAAGCGCGTGGTGAACCCGGGCGACCTCTTGAACAAGAACCGCTTCGGTACGTTCCTCGACACGTTCCGTGACCGTTACGACCTGATTATTCTTGATACGCCGCCTATATTCCAGTGCAGCGACGCGCTCCTGGTCGAAAAATACGCGGATTACCTTTTGTGCGTGCTGAAGCAGTCTGCGCATACCATGGACAACATCCAGGAAGCGCTCTCTACCTTCGACCGCAGTACCGAAACACCTTTGCCGAAGGCCTTCGTATTCAACAAGTGCGAACGTCATTCGGGCTATGGCTATGGTGGCTACTACGGCTACTATGGCTACAAGAAGTATTAACAACACAATAAGGAGTATAGATGAAAAAAGCAATCGCTCTTTCTCTACTTGCCGGTAGCATGGCCTTCGCCCAAAGCGGGTTGATGGGCGGTGTTGACGGTATCCACCAGCACAATGCCAGTACTCTTGGCCAGTGGAATTTCTCCATTGGCACGGGTGGTGACATTACCCTGGATTCCTGGTCTCTTACCCGTGGTGGTGCGTACAACTATCAGGGCAAGACCTACACGTTAAACCAGTGGGACTGGACCCTCGCCGGTAACTTCAATGCTGCGATTGGTCTTCTCGACTTCTTGGATGTCGGTGTGAGCCTTCCGCTCTACTACGACCACGCTAACGACGACGAAGGTCCGTCCGGTTACCTGGACATGTGGACCACGAGCCGTGGTGACCTTGACCTCTGGTTCAAGGCCGGCGTGCCGTTCAGCGACGAGAGCATCTTCGGCCTTGCCGCCATGTTCGACTTCTATATTCCGACGGGTGAAAACTCCGTGGGTACTCGTCCCCGCCATGCCTGGTACCTGAACGATGAAGGTGTTACTCATCCGTTCTCTGCCGACAACTTTGCTATGGGCATGACTCTCGAGTTCACCTTGGACCTCACCAAGAAGAACATCCCCATCCGTTGGAACTCCCATGCCGGCATCGTGCTCGCCATGGGTGACGGTCAGGCTCACACGCTCGTCTACGGTACGGGCGTGAACTGGCTCCCGCTCTCCTGGATGGATGCCTTCCTCGAATACTCTGGCGAATTCCGCGTGCAGCAGACGGGTTACCCGCGTGAAGCCATCGCTGACCCGATGGTCATCACTCCGGGCTTCCGCTTCCACCTGCCCTGGAACATCGACTTCGCTATGGGTCTTGACATTTCTGTCCGCGCCCTCGGCAACATCGGTTACGACTGGGACGACGAAATGGAAGACGTGGAACTCTACACGATCCGTTACATGGACGAACGCGGCAACAAGGTTACCTACGGCTACGTTCCGACTCCGCGCTTTGCCGGTACTGCAGCCCTCACCTGGCGCTTCGGCAACAAGGGTAAGGACTCCGATGGCGACGGCGTTGTTGACAAGAAGGATTCCTGCGCCAACACCCCGAAGGGTGCCGTTGTTGACTCCGTGGGCTGCCCGCTCGACGGCGACAAGGATGGCGTTCTCGATGGCTTCGACAAGTGCCCGGGTACTCCGCAGGGCGCAACCATCGACTCTGTCGGCTGCCCGTTCGACACCGACAAGGATGGCGTCTATGATGGTATTGACAAGTGCAATGAAACTCCGGAAGGCCACCAGGTCGGCATCAACGGCTGCGAAGGTGACTTCGACGGTGACGGCGTGGAAGATTCCTTCGACCGCTGCCCGAACACCCCGAAGGGCGTTTCTGTCGATACCACGGGTTGCCCGAAGGATACCGACAAGGACGGCGTGACGGATGACCTCGACAAGTGTGCCGATACTCCGGCCGGCTTCCCGGTTGACTCTCTCGGTTGCCCGATGGATAGCGACAAGGACGGCGTGCCCGATGCTCTCGACAAGTGCCTCAACACTCCGGCTGGCCTCCCGGTTGACTCCCTCGGCTGCCCGGCTGATGCTGACAAGGATGGCGTTGCTGATGCTCTCGACAAGTGCCCGAACACCAAGCAGGGTGCTCAGGTGAATGCTGAAGGTTGCGAAGGCGACTACGATGGCGACGGCGTTCCGGACGATGCTGACCAGTGCCCGAACACCAAGCAGGGCGTGCCTGTTGATTCTACCGGCTGCCCGGCTGATACCGACAAGGACGGCGTGTTTGATGCCAACGACAAGTGCCCGAATACTCCGGCTGGTACCACCGTTGACAACACCGGTTGCCCGATGGACTACGACAAGGACGGCGTGCCTGATGACAACGACAAGTGCCCGAACACCAAGCCGGGTATCACTGTCGACTCTACTGGCTGCCCGATGGATAGCGATAAGGACGGCGTGTTCGATGGCCTTGACCAGTGCCAGGAAACTCCGGCCGATGTCTCTGTTGACTCTGTCGGCTGCCCGATGGATACCGACAAGGACGGCGTTGCCGACTACCTCGACAAGTGCCCGTACACTCTCGAAGGCACCAAGATTGATGAGAAGGGCTGCCCGCTCAACAAGAAGGAAGACCTCAACGAGCTCAAGCACGGTATCGAGTTCCAGACGAACTCCACCAAGTTCACCAAGAACAGCTACGGCAAGTTGAACGACCTCGTGAACCTCCTGAAGCAGCACCCGAGCGTGAACCTTGAAATTCAGGGCCACACCGACAACGTCGGCTCCGCCAAGAAGAACAAGGATCTCTCTCAGAAGCGTGCCCAGGCTGTGGTTGACTACTTTGTGAAGAAGGGCGGCATCGCTGCCGATCGTCTCCGCGCTGTCGGTTACGGTCCGGACAAGCCGATCGCAAGCAACTCCACCAAGAAGGGTCGTAAGCAGAACCGTCGCGTGGAATTCGTTCCGTTCGACAAGTAACTGAAGGCTTCTAGATCTTCAAAAGACTCTCCCTCTTGGGGGAGTCTTTTTGTATATCGCTCGCGCTACCACAGTAAAACAACGGATAAAATCGCTTGTCTAATTTCACTAGTAACTAGTAACTGGTAACTAGTAACTATATTATACCTGTGCTGCACTTCATCAAGTACAATGCCATCGGCATCATAAACACGCTCATCACGCTTGCCGTGGTGTGGGTGTTGCACCAGCTGCTGGACTGGAACCTGGAACTCTCGAACTTTTTAGGGTTTGTTGCGGGCGGCGTCAACAGCTACCTCATGAACCGTATCTGGAATTTCAAGAGCAATAACCGCAAGCGCACCGAGGTGGTGCGGTTCGTGATAGTGTTCCTGCTGAGCTATGCGCTCAACCTCGCAACTCTTGAGGGCTGTGTTTACCTGCTGCAGAATGCGCAGTGGTGCCAGCCGTTCAGTGCCTGGATTTCGCAGTTCATGAAGCCCACGTATTTCGCGAACATTGTCGCGAACGTGGTCTACGTGCTTGCGAGTTTCACGCTCTACAAGAAGTGGGTTTTCAAGTCATAAACTACATTTGCAATATGGACTGGATTACTAGTAAGAAGTGCTCTGCGGAAGATGCCGCGGCAATGATTCTGGATGGAGATATTCTTGGCGTTTCGGGCTTCACGCTCGCAGGTTACCCGAAGGCGGTCCCGCTCGCACTCGCGGCCCGCGCCGAAAAACTGCACGCCGCCGGAGAAAAGTTCCAGGTGACGCTCTATGCGGGTGCCTCTACCGGCGACAGCTGCGACGGAGCGCTCGCCCGCGCGGGAGCAATGAAACTCCGCATGCCCTACCAGAGCAACCCGAGCCTCCGCAAGGGAATAAACGACGGGAGCATCCGCTATATCGACGCCCACCTCGGGAAGATGGGCTACCTCGTGCGCACGGGTGCAGTGCCGCCCCCGACGGTAGCGATTATCGAGGTGAGTGCGATACTGCCCGACGGCCGCGTGTGCCTTTCTACCTCGGGCGGGAACTCGGTCTGCTACCTCGACATGGCGCAGAAGATTATTTTGGAACTCAATACCCGCCTGGGTGACAGCTGCATGGGCATTCACGACAATGCCCTTCCGGAACTGCCCCCGCATGCAAGGCCGCTCGCGATATACAGTGCGGGTGACCGCGCGGGCGATGAGTTCGTGAAGGTCGATACGGGCAAGGTCGTCGCGGTCGTCGAGAATGACGGCTACGATGAGGTGACCCCGTTTGTCGAACCCGATGACGTTTCTCGCAATATCGGCGAGCGCATCCTCGACTTTATCCGCTACGAGGAATCTCACGGGAACCTCCCGAAGGGGATGGCGTACCAGAGCGGCGTGGGCAAGGTTGCGAACGCGGTTCTCTGCGCGATGGCAAACGACGAGCGTCTCGGGCGCATCGACCTGTTTACCGAAGTTATCCAGGAGGCAGTGCTCCCACTACTCAAGAACGGCAAGCTCGGCGTTGCCTCCGGTACGGCGCTTACTTTGTCCGAAAGTGCCCAGCGCGAGTTCGTGCAGAATGCTGCCGACTGGAAAAAGCACTTCGTGCTCCGCCAGCAGGAAGTGAGCAACAGTCCCGACCTCATCCGCCGTGTGGGCGTCATCTCGATGAATACTGCCCTCGAGGCGGATATCTTCGGGAACGTGAACAGCAGTCTCGTATGCGGCTCGGCGATGATGAACGGTATCGGCGGTTCAGCGGATTTCGCCCGCAACTGTGCCCTCGGGTTCTTCCTCACGCCCTCTGTCGCAAAGGGCGGGGCCATCTCTAGCATAGTGCCTTACGTGAGCCACGTGGACCACACGGAACACGATACGCAGATTTTTGTGACGGAGCAGGGTCTTGCCGACCTTCGCGGGTTGGCATCCGAAGACCGTGCACGCCTAATCATCAAGAACTGCGCCCACCCCGACTTCCGCGAGCCTCTGACGGACTTTTTGGAGTACGGATTGAAGCATGCGAAGGGCAAACACCTGCCGCTCGCGCTCGACCGTGCCTTCGAAATGCACAACCGGTTCCTTGAAACCGGGAAAATGCTATAAGTTGGAATTAGTCGGGAGGGGGCGCTGTTCCCCTCCTGTAGAAAATATTATATCTTTATTACGGGTGTATGACTCCGCACTGGTGTGCAGGGAGCGTTTTGATGGGTACACGTAAAGAAAATAGGCTTGCCGGTTTCGTTTGGGCGTTTGTTTGTGCGCTGGCCTTCGGGCTTATCGCCTGTGGCGACGATTCTTCGTCCTCGCCCGATGAGCAGTCCCTGGAGTCATCGTCCTCTGAATGGTATGGTGACGTATCCGGTCTGTCTTCTTCTTCGCGCTTCTGGAACAATCTCCCCGATACCGTTATTTCTGCCCGTCCCGGTGGTGATTTTGCAAAGGATTCCGATACGGTCACGGTGCTTGACTCCCTTGCCAAAGGTGACTCGCTCAATAAGGTCACGGACACGATTCCTGGTAATCAGGAATTTTCCACGGATACCGACTGGATTTCCACTTTTGAATTTACTGGTGTTTCGCTGGACAAGTTCGCCTCTCCGTTCCTCTCGCTGGAGGGCGCGACCACGAGTATTTATGAAGCGGGTACCACCGATACCGCGGGCTTCATGTCGCCCCTTGTTACGGTAAACCTTGCCGGCGTCACGCTGTTGGGAGCCCCGGCCCAGAAGATCTTGCTTTTGCTTGCCGTAGACCTTTCTGGAGGTGCCCAGGCAGAAGTGAACCTGTTCAAGCATTTGCAGACGGCCCGTGCGTTTGCCGACGGGTGGGTGGGTGCCGACAAATTTGCGGAATCCCTTGATAAGGCCGCTGCCGATATCTGGAAGGCCTTCCGGTTCGCAGGGGTTACGGGTGATTCTGCCGAACCTTCTCAAGAAAGTATTGATGCGGCGACGCTTGCCCTACACGTAATCGTTTCGCACCGCATTGCCGAAGGCGGGGCTGCCTTCCTTGACTCGCTTACTACGGGTATCGCTACGGCGGGCGACTGGGCCGATTCCCTCCAGCGCATATCTGTTGCGGACTGGGTGCTGGGCCAGGATGCTGCCGACGGGTTTGCCGCCATCCGTGCAGAAATTGTCGCGGGAGGCCTTGCGGAAGTTCCTGAATTTGAATACTACCTGCGGGAGTTCTACCGTAGCGCCCTCGGGCTCGATGCCTGCAATGCCGACAATATGGATTCCGCGTTCTTCGTGGGGAACGAGGCGAGCGCTTTCTATGCACCTGCAGTTTCGGATTACTCGCTCTCGAAGGAGCGCTTTGTCTGTAGGGTTGATGGTGGGCTTGCCTTTATGCCCGATAGCCTGAAGGATACCTACGGTTTTGGGGTAGGTGAGGCTGGCGAAGTGCGCGTGGGCGCCTTTACCGGAAACCTCTACTACACTTACGATGGTGGCAAGTGGCGTATCGCTACCGAGGTGGAAAAGGATTCTTACTTTGTTCAAATGTCGGCAACGGCGACCTTTACCGATATCAAGGATGTCTACGAAGGAATCAAGCCGAACGAGCGTGTGATTTTCGTGCTCCGTCATGCGGAACGCGGTGACGACACGAGCAAGAGTGGTTCGCTTACGGATAATGGCAAGTCTCAGTCCGAAGACGTGGGCAAGAAGCTCACCAAGTTCTCGGAAGATTTCTTGCTGGGTGGCTCCGAGTTCAAGCGTGCACACCAGACCGTGGAGTACATTGCGAAGGGTAGGGGCCAGCAGTACGACGTGCGTGACACATTCCCTCAACTTAACGATGACTGGTACACGTTCAGTCAGGAAGCGAATGACAAGGCAAAGTCCGACTGTAACTGTGGCGGCTGGGAACTGACATCCAAGTACGCCTACACGGGCGCCTACACGAGTGGTGATAATGCGGCGTTCTACGCACTGGACGAACGTTCCGTGGAACTGATTGTCGATGTGCTCCTCGCGAAGTACAACGACCCGGCGCAGAGGTTCGTGGTGCTCAGTTCCCATGACAAGGTGATGGTTCCGCTGGTGGTCTACTGCACGCAGGGCAAGGTGAACCTCAAGAAGCATGACGGCGGAAAGTGGCTCAACTACCTCGCCGGGGTCGCCATTATCATTGATGAACTCGGAAATAGGCGCTATGTGCCCGTCAAGGGCCTGGATTCCGCCTACATGTAGCCCAAAATCCGGCATATTTTACTATTGTTCCTCATTATGAAGACGACATGGCCCATAGTACTGCTCGCCTTTTTTTTGGTATACTGCGGATCCGATAATCCGGCATCCGAAGACCCCGCTGTCGATGATATTTCCAGCGGGGATACCGCCTATTCTGGCGGAGGGCATGGCGGAAATTCCAGCGGGCGTTATTCGAGCGGTGGCCATGGTACGGGCAGTTCCAGTTCCGTGAAGCCTGAACCTGTATCGGCGGTAACCGACACGCTTATCGAGGATACGACCGCGGTCGAGAGCGTGAACGACCTGCCCGCCTGTACGGCCGACAAGGAGGGCGAGTCCTTCTATGTCGAGGGCGAACACGCACTTTATTTCTGCATGTCGGGCGAGTGGATTGCTTCGGAACTGGTGGAGAGCGTTTTCCAGATCGGTTGCCGTAATGGCGTGCTCACGGTAAACACGACTGGCGAGGAAGAAGAGGAAGAATCTTCTGGCCAGGGGCAGACCTCCCCGTGGGGTGGCAACTTTAACTTTGGTGGAGGCAGTACGTCTTCGGGCCTCGATACGATGCCGGTGCGAATCCCGGGCAAGCATATCGTGGGTATTGCCGAGAAGGGCCCGTTCCGTTTCGGCGCATCCGTGAAGATTATTGAGCTCGACAGCATGCAGAGGCTTGCCGATTCCAAGTTGACGCACAAGACCTGCATTACCGAGGCGGCGGGCAATTTCAGTTTCGATAGCGTGGACCTGGTGTCGCCGTACCTGCGCTTGGAGGCGAACGGGTACTTCCATAACGAGTTGACTGGTGGGCTTTCTTCGCACACGGTTACGCTCAAGGCGATTGTCGACGTGACGGACCGCGATACGGTAAACGTGAACATGCTTACCCACATGGAAGCTCCGCGCGTGCAGAAGCTTGTCGAGGATAGCGGCAACAACAAGCCGATACGCTCGGTGAAGGCGCAAGCGCTCAAGGAAATCCTTTCCTCGTTTGAGATTAACCTGGGGGGATCTTCTGGCGGAAACAACGGCGGCTTTAATGGCTGGAGCTTTGGCGGCCAGCAGCAGACGGTGACGAATACCGATGGGCGCTTTGCCGAAGACATCGGTCTCTTTGACGGCGACGAGTACAGTGGAGCCCTGCTTGCGGTTTCCATCATGATGCAGCGCAAGGGCTCTGGCAGCGAGATGAGCCAGTACACGAGCGGCATTGCCGAACGCATCAAGGGGAACGGTAACTGGGACGACAACAACGCGAAGGCGGATCTCGCCGACTGGCTCATGGTGCTTGATACGAGCGGCTCGTATGAAACCATCAGGAACAACATTGCAAGCTGGAAGCTGGGCGAAGTGCCCGAATTCGAGAAGCACCTGCGCAACTTCTGGACAAGCGTCTACCAGTTCGGGGCCTGCAACGCCATGACTGCAGGGACAGTCAAGCACGTGAACAACAGCCTGAGCAAGTTCTTTATTTCGTATTACGAACAGCCCGAAGGCCCGCGTACGCGCTTTATCTGCGATGCCGAAACGCACCTCTGGCGCGCGGCGACCGATATCGAGAAGGATACGGTGGGCTTTGGCAAGGGCGAATACGACGGACAGATCAAGAATGGCGTGATCAACCCGGACAAGTATTACGTCTACGAACAAAGTACGGGCAAGTGGCGTGTGGCGACAAGCGACGATATCATGGAATTCGTGGATATCAGCGAAGTCATGGCCGGCCTTGCTCCGGGCGAGAAGGTGATCTTCGTGCTCCGCCATGCGGAACGTGGTGACGATACCGGCAAGAATGGGCACCTGACAACCAACGGCAAAAAACAGGCGCAGAATGTGGGCGAAAAGTTCAAGGGCGAGCAGATTTACTTCGCGAATTCCACGTACACGCGCAGCAAGGAAACCTGCGAGAACTTCGCGATTGGTGCGGGCGTGACCTATACCGAGAATACCATTGCGGACCTGGATGGCGAATGGTACGTGAAGAACGAATCCAACTACGAGTCCTGCAAGAGCAGTAACGGCGGTGGCTGGCAGGCTACCTCTGCGTATGCCTATAAGGATGGCATTTGCCCGGGCGTCTACTATGACTTTGAAAGCCGCAGTGAGGAATTCATCAATGATCTGGTCAAGCCCGAATTTGCAAAGGTTAACCGCGTCGGTATCTGGATTTCGCACGATACGTTCGTTGTGCCCATAACGGTTTACGGTACGAACAAGAAGGTAAACCTGCGCTACTTTGATACTAAGCAGTGGATTTACTACCTCGCGGGTTTGGCCATCATTATGGATACGAGTGGCAATATCCGCTATGTACCGGTAAAGGGCCTGGATACGGGTACGATGACGATGTAGTTGTCGCGTGGAGGCGAAATGAAGTTTAGGAACCTGCTTGCTGTTGCCGCAATCGCGTGCCTTGTTCCATTCCTCATTTCGTGCGATGACGATGCGACAAGTTCTGCCAATAGCGAAAACGATGTAGAGACGGTAATCCGCGATTCCGTCGTTATTCGTGATTCGGTTGTCATCCGCGATTCTGTCGTTATCCGTGATTCTGTTGTTATTCGCGACAGCGTGCGCGTGGTCGATAGCCTTAATGTGATGGATAGCGTCTACGTGAAGGATAGTGTCCATGTGGTTGATAGCGTGCAGGTGCGTGACTCTGTTCATGTGGTCGATAGCGTCCAGGTTGCCGATAGTACTCTGGTATCGGACACGGCCGAAGTTGCCGATACGCTGTCTGCGCTGGAAAAGAACAACCAGTATATCCGCGAATCCGAGGTGACCGCTTTTATTTCGTTAAAGACTGTCTTGGAAGGCCTTGCCGAAGGCGAGAGAATTGTTGCTGTTTTACGGCATGCGGAACGCGGGGAAGACTATTCTACGACTGGCCCGCTCAACGATAACGGCGTACAGCAGGCCTTGTCGGTGGGTGAAAAGCTCCAGGGCGATTGGGATATCTACTTTGCGGGATCTCCGTCGACGCGCACGCACCAGACTTGCCACAATATTGCGAAAGGTCGGGGCCAGGCCGATACGCTGGCCGATACGCTCGAATTCCTGGGCGGAACCTGGTTCGTGAAGGATACGGTTGCCTACAATCAGTACAAGAGTGACCACAGCGGGAGTTGGAATGTGACAACCAAGTGGCTTTACGAAGGGAGCTATGCCGATGCGTTCTACGAGCTGGCTCCGCGAAGCACCGAGTACCTGGACGACAACATTATTCCCGCATTCGAACGCTCGGGGAAAGATGTCGGTATCTTTATCGCGCATGATTTGCTTATTATTCCGGTCGTTGCGTATATTTCGAACAACAGCATAGACCTGAAGTACTATACCACGAAAAAGTGGCTGAATTACCTTGCAGGTTTTGCGGTCGTCCTCAGGCCCGATGGAACGCGAAGGTTCTATGCGGTGAAGGGGCTAGATGCGGGGACGATGAAGAAAGAATAGGTGCGGATGAAAATGAAATGGTGGAATGTTGGATGTTTGGCGGCCGTAATGGCTGCGGTACTTGTCGTGGGCTGCAGTGACGGTCATGGCCCTATAGATGGGAATGGAACTGGTTCTCCTGAAGTTTTTGAGGAAATAGACGCCCCGCTCTTTGTCTATGAAATACTGGCGGAACGTATGACTGCGGATTCGACGGGTATCGATATATTGGACTTGCTGTCTGAACCGCGCGTGGAGCAGCTCTTGATGAACCATATCCCAGAAGAAGTGGCGGTGGTGCAGGCGAAACGCGAGGCTGCTGCCGCCTTCGGGATTGATTCTATGCAGCTTGCGACGGATTCCGGTGCGGTGATGCTTGCCGTGTCTGCGATGGTGCAGAGCCGCGAAAGCAAGGACGGGACGATGAACTTCATCCGCAATCTGGGCGAGGACCTGAAGGGAGACGGCGTGTGGAGCGACCCGAACTGGAAAATCAAGATTGCGGACTGGGTCGTGGGGCTCGATTCTAACTGGCGGTATAATGATATCCGTAACAACGTGACGGGCGTCTATGGCGGGAATGTGCCGTATTTCGAGAAGTACATGCAGGCGTTTTTCCCGATTGCCTACGGTTTTGAACCGTGTGGCGTCTCGAATGCGGGGACTGTCATTTACGTGAACCAGGGCCAGAGCGTCTATTACGCGAACAACTACGAGCATGCGGACCATTCGCAGGTGCGGTTCATCTGCGATGCGAATGGATTCCGGTGGCGCGTCGCGAATGCCGTCGAGAAGGATACCGCGGGGTTCGGGCCGGGAGAATACGACCGCGAGGTGCGCGAAGGCCGCGTGAACCACGACAACTACTACATATTCGATGCGGGCAACTGGCGTGTCGCGACCCCGCAGGAGGCCGACGGCTTTACCGACCTCGTAGATGTCTATGCGAATCTCAAGGCAAGCGAGAAGGTGGTGTTCATCATCCGGCACAGCGAGCGCACGAGTGAAACGGGCGCAAGCGGCCACCTGACTGACAACGGGAAGAAATATGCCCGCGATCTGGGTGCGCGCCTCGCGAAAGTCGGGACGGAAGACTTCTACTTCGGCTATTCGGGCTACACGCGCACATACGAGACCTGCGAGAACATCGCGCTGGGCAAGGGGCAGGTAAACTACAATATTGTGGAACTCCCGTACATGGATGGCGCCTGGTACGTGAAGGATGCCGACAAGGCCGAAGCCTATGTGAATTCCGATGGCGGTGGCTGGGTGGTGTATTCCAAGTACGGGTTCACCGGCGCCTACCCTGATGCATTCTACGATTTGGAAACCCGCAGCGAGCAGTTGCTCAAGGACCAGATTCTAGCGAACATCGGGAGCATGAAGCGCGTGAACGTAATGTGCACGCACGACTACCTGGTAGTGCCATTGCTTGCCTACACGACTGACGGCCACGCGAACGTTCGCTACTACGAGAAGAACCGCTGGGTCAACTACATGGCGGGCGTGGCGATGATTATCTCTGCCGACGGGTCTGTACGGTATGTTCCTGTGAAGGGCCTTGAAACGGGAATTATGTAACTCTGACTCGAAAAAAAGATATATTAGAGAAACCGGCTCTGTATGAAATTTTTGAGAAATTTAAAGATCCAAGGTATTGGAGTAATTATTGCGGCGGCAGCCTTGCTCGAGGTAACGACTGCCGTGCAGTATTTTTCTATACGGAGCGCAATATCATCGCAAATCGAAGACATGGCGCAGCGTGACCTTCGCGGCACAAACCACACGGTTGAGGTGAAGAATATCGCCGAAGAGACGATTGCGAAGGTTCTCCCCGAGGTGGAACGCCTGACGGAACTTGGCGACCGCGATTCTTTACATAAGGCACTGCAGCAGGTCGTGAAAGAACATCCCGAAATTGTGGGCGTTGATTTCACCTACCGTGTTGGCGAGGACGGCGTGCGCGATGGTTACTATACCTTTGCCGATGAAGAAAACGGCGGCGTTGCGGATACCGTTATCGGGTTCGATTTTACTGAGCGTTCGTGGTATCGTGAAGGCCTCCATGGTGATGGGTTCTGGAGCGAACCCTATATGAGCCATTATTACGAAGTGCTGATGTCTACGTTCTCCCGTCCGGTGCATAACAGCAAGGGCGAGGTGGTCGCTGTCATCGGTGCCGATATTCCCATGACTGAACTTTCGGCGCTGTCGGTCCAGCTCTACGAAAACCAGAAGCGAGCATTGATTCCGGTTGTTGTTTTCCAGTTGTTTGGCCTGGTCATTCTCGGGTTCTTGATATATGGCAGTATCCGGAGCGCCCGCCGCCTGAATGCGGTGAAAGCCGAAAAGGAATTCATGAACAGGGAACTGGGCATTGCAAGCCGTATCCAGCAGGCGATGCTCCCGACGGAAAAACTTTCTGATGAACATCTTTGCGTGGCCGGGAGCCAGGTGCCTGCGAAGCAGGTTGGCGGCGACCTTTACGATTATTTTATACGTGATGGCAAACTGTTCTTCAGCATTGGCGACGTATGTGGCAAGGGAATTCCGGCGGCAATCTTCATGTCTATGACGCAGGCGGTGTTCCGCTCCGCTGCATCTCATGTGAATGATCCGTCGCATATCGTGCACAGTATGAATGTGCAGGCGAGCCGCGGGAACGAAACCGGCATGTTTGTCACGCTCTTTGTGGGTGTGCTCGACCTTGCAACGGGGAAGTTGCGCTATTGCAATGCGGGGCACGAGCATCCGCTGGTCATTACGGGAAAGTCTGTCCGGACCCTGAAGGCGAAGTCGCACTTGCCTATCGGCGCGATGGAAGAAACCCATTATGTGGAGCAGGAAACGCAAATTGCTCCTGGCGACATGATAATGCTTTTTACCGACGGGCTTACCGAGGCGATGAATGCGGAACACGCGTTGTTCGGCAAGGAGCGTGTTCTCCAGGCGATTGACGGGGATACTCCGCTGCAGTTGCTCGACAGCATGTCGCAAGCAGTCGCGGGATTTGTGCGCGGCGCCGAACAGAGCGATGACCTCACGATGCTTGCCATCTGTTACAAGGGATAAAAAAAGACCGATTTCGCATGGAAATCGGCTTTTCGTGGATGATGCAGGGGTCGAACCTGCGACCCGCTGATTAAGAGTCAGCTGCTCTACCAACTGAGCTAATCATCCAGAGGTCTTTCGACGGGCACAATTATAGAAAATTTTTGCCCCATGGCAAGGGGTTTGGTGGCAAGTCCCGAAAAAAATATATATTGGAAACAGAATGAAACGCCTTTTCTTGTCAGGAATGCTGGCCTGCATGGCCATTGGGTTCGTCGCCTGCGGTGACGATGGCAGCAGTGCGGGAGTCGTTGACGACTCTTCCACCTCTGTTGTCCCCGAATCCTCTTCGGTCGTCTCTCCCGACTCGGCTGTGGATTTTCGGTCCTCATCTAGCGACGTGATACCTGTTGCCGGTAGCAGTTCCTCTTGGATTGGCGCGAACTCCTCGAGTTCTCGTAATGACGCGGAGTCCAGTTCGGCGGCAGATTCCGCCCGAGTGAGTTCCAGCAGCATAGCGGGTGAGCCCGGAGACACCACCAGGATCACCTACGCGCTCAAGCGTTTCGACGGCCCGCTGACGAACCCGCACAAGGGCTTTACCGTCCCGACCGAAGCCGCATGGACTTTTGACCCGGGATTCGAATACGGCCCGCATGGTTCCCTGAACAACAAGGCGTGGGACCTGGTTACCTACGGTTCCGGCTACCAGCAGTGGAACAAGTTGAACCCGGCAAAGGGCGTCTATGATTGGAGCGAACTGGAAGAACTGCTGGATGCGCTCACTGCGCACAACATGGGCTACGCCCTGCGCGTTTTCCCGTATTCGCCGTCCTTTATCCGCGACAACAACACGCCCGAAGAGAACTATGACTGGACGCCGAAATACGTCTATGAGGAGGGCGCGAAAAAGATTACCGCCCGGTACAAGGATAATGGCGCGAATGCTGCGGTCCCTGTCTGGGACGATTCCGTATACCTGTACTACGCGAAGGAATTTGCGACGGCGCTCGCGGCAAAGTACGACGGCGACCCGCGCATCGAGTACATTGACGTGCGCTCCTTTGGTGAGTGGGGCGAATGGCATGTTTCGAACCTGGACGGCAGTCACATGCCTTCCGTGGAAATCCAGAAGGACATGCTGAAGCATTACGCGTCCGTGTTCAAGAAGAGTTTGCTGGTGCTCCCGTCCGATGGCTACGGCGATGTCTACACGTATGCACTGAGCCTCGGCATTACTAAGCGTGATGACTGCCTCATCGGCATTCCCGGAACCGCAGATTCACTGGTGCGCGCTTACGAGGCGAACATGCCCACGGTTGCAGAGAACTGCGGAAGTTACGCCATCATGTTAGACTATACCGACATCATTCCCGGTGGTTATCTCAAGTGGACTCCGGAGCGCTGGGTGGATGCCATCACCACGGCACACCTGACTTATTACGTGCTGGACCAAGGCTTTGACGATTGCGGCTACCAGTTCTACAACGACAACAAGGCGCTTGCCGATTCCATGACCAAGGTTCTCGGCTACAACTTCACTGTTACTAGCGCGGAACTGCTGACTGTATCGGGTGCCAAGGACACAACAAGCACGCTGAACATTACCGTCAAGAACACTGGTGTGGCGCCGTGCTTCTTTGATATTTACATGGTGGCGGAATTCGTCGACAGCACAGGGAGATCCCTCGCGCAAATTGGCGAGACGGTCCGCATTCCCAAAGGCACATTTAAAGACGATAGCTCGCAGGATTTCTCGTTTACGTACAAAGTTGCATCAGGGAAACCGGACGTAGCCAAACAGTCCGGCGTTTCTGCGTCACTTTCCCTCTACGAGAGCGAGGACGCTTTCCGGAGCGGCAAGAACCCAACGGTCCGTTTCGACAATGACGGCCTCCAGAAAAGCAACAAATTGCTGCTGAAACCATAGTTTTTACAGAATTCGTTAATAAGGGTGCGTTTTTCTATATGGCGCTCCTGCGGAGCTTATATAGCGTGGCCTGGTCGCGCCATTTCGTGCGCTTTCTCCCGTCATTTTTCGGCTGATTTGGGTGCCTTTTTTCTATATTTAGCCGCGTTGATTTTTATCAAACAGTTCACTTAATTAAATGGACACATTCCTATATGAATGAAACAGTACAGAATGCAGCTGATTCCGCAGTAGCCCCGGCCCCGGCCGAAGCCCCTGTCGCCGAAGCGGCTGTGCAGCAACCGGCTATCGTTGCAAGCGAACCGGCTGCCAAGGTGAAGGGCAAGTTCGACGAACAGCTCGGGCTCATGCTCCCCTCCGACGCAGCTCAGGTCCAGGCGCAGCTTTCTATGCCGGGCATGAGCGATGACATGGTTTACAAGATCGTGGAAACCCACGGTGGTAACCAT
>JAGAAW010000073.1 GCA_017615055.1 Fibrobacter sp. | reverse complement strand
GCACTTGGTGGTGTCGCACTTCCAGCCGGGCATTTCCTCGTACACCGGAGTGCAGCGGCCCACCTTCGAGAGCTGGTTCGGGATAAAGTCGAGCTTTTCGCCGTCGCACTCGTAGTGGGTGCAGATCTTCACCGTGTCGAAGGTGTCAAGCACGTCGAGCTTGGTGATGGCGAGATGCGTGAGGCCGTTCACGACGGTTGCCTTGCGGACAACCGGGGCGTCGAACCAGCCGCAACGGCGGTTGCGGCCCGTGGTGGCGCCATATTCGTTACCGATCTTGCGGAGCGTGTCGCCCGTCTCGTCCAAAAGTTCCGTCGGGAAGGGGCCGTTACCCACGCGAGTCGTGTACGCCTTCACCACGCCCCAGACTTCGTCCAGGGCCGTAGGTCCGACACCCGCGCCGCAGCTTGCGTAGCCCGCGACCGTGTTGCTCGAGGTCACGAACGGGTAGGTACCCTGGTCCACGTCGAGGATAGTGCCCTGGGCGCCCTCGAACACAAGGCGCTTGCCGGCCTTCACGGCCTTGTAGAGCATCTCGCTCACATCGGTGACGAACGGCTTGATCTTCTGGCCGAGTTCGAGATAGTCCTTGATGACCACTTCGGGGTCAATCGCCGGGACGTCGTACATCACGGTAAATTCTTCATTGTGGACCTTGGCCATAGCCTCGACGCGGGGGCGCAGTTCGCGCTCGTCCATGAGGTCACCCACGCGCACGCCGATGCGGTTCACCTTGTCGCTGTAGCAGGGGCCAATGCCGCGGCCCGTCGTGCCGATAGCAGCCTTGCCCGCCTTCTTCTCCTTAGCCTTGTCGAGCGTGGAGTGGTACGGGAGCACCACGTGAGCATTGTTCGCAATGAACAGGCGGCCTTCCGGGTTGATGCCCTTCGTGTGCAGGTCGGCAATCTCGGCGAGCGTCTGGATGGGGTCGAGCACGACGCCGTTACCGATGACGCAAATCTTGTCCTTGTGCATGATGCCCGAGGGGATCAGGTGGAACACGAACTTCTGGTCGCCCACCTCAACAGTGTGGCCCGCGTTCGCGCCGCCCTGGAAACGCACGATGATATCCGCATCGAGCGTCAAGAAATCAACAACCTTCGCCTTACCTTCATCGCCCCACTGGGAGCCGATAACAACACGATTTGCCATATATCCTTCATTTTTGTGACCCGGAGCAAAGCCTTGGCGGGCAGCCCGCGGGTCGATTGCTGTTAAAACGCGAAATTGCAACGCGGGGAATTTCCCTGCGTCCTTTTTCGCTTTAAAGATAAAAAAGTGGTTTTAAATTGGGGCGGGCGGCGCGGCTGCGGGGCATTAAAAGTGGCATTTTCACTTGTTTATACGCCCCGCTCGAGTTCCAACAGCGTCTTTTGACCGTCCTTACATACTAAACCAGCATTTTCAGCAAGTTAGTATGTAAGCAGTGCGAATTCGGCTACCTTTCTACGCTCCATTTTCAAAACCTTACATACTTTTCTGCCTTTTTCAAACGTTTAGTATGTAATTTTCTAAAAATTTTATACAAACTAACAATAAAAAATTCAAGTTTTTACATACTAAACATTCTTTTTTCATTATGTAGTATGTAAGGCGCCTCTAAAACAGTCTATCACGCAAGAATTTTTTTCGGAGATTACATACCACAACCTATCTAATTCTTATTCTAGTATGTAAGGGTCGCAAAAATCACCCCCAAAAAATTTTTTTGCGTAAAGTTGGTTTTCTGAACCACGATTTCGTATATTAACGGTACATCTGCGTTGATACATAGCCCAAAGGCCGTATCAACGCTTTTTTTATTTCAACCCTACAAATGGAAATAAAATGACAGTTGAAGCAAATAACGAAGACTCTCAGGATATTCTTATCCAAGCAGTTCTAAATCGGCGCCTGGAAATGCAAGAACTACTGGCAGCGATCCCCAAAGCAAGCAAGACCATAAAGGACAGATTACGCATCATCAGGAACCACAATTCACTACAATATTATATTGTAAGCGACAAAGAAAAACCTAACGGGACGTTCTTGCCTCAAACGCAAATCAAGAAGGCCAAAACAATCGCCCAGCGGGACTACAACGCGGCAGCGGCGGCCATTCTCAAAAGGGACATCGCGACCATCGACAACTTCCTCGCGGCATTCCACCCTGAGGAATTAGTCAAGGCCTTCACCAAACTGCATCCTGGCCGCCGCGTGCTCGTGGCGCCCGTTCGCGAACCCGACGAAGATTTTATTGCCCGATGGCGGCACCTCCCCTACACCGGCAAGCCGTTCGAAATCAACGCGCCCGAGCACTACACCGCAAGCGGTGTCCGCGTCCGCTCAAAATCCGAGATCATCATCGCGGACGCCCTCGACCAAGCGGGCATCCCCTACCGCTACGAATTTCCTGCAAGCATTAAAGGTTGGGGCACGCTCTACCCGGACTTCACCTGCCTCGACGTTCGCACCCGCAAGGAAATCATCTGGGAGCACTTCGGCCTGATGGGCGACCCCGACTACACCGAAAATGCCCTCCAGAAAATCGCGCATTACGCCGCAAGCGGATACATCCTCGGCAAGAACCTCATCGCAACATTCGAAAGCGGCACCACCCCGCTCTCCGCAAAACAGGTGCAAGGATACATCAAGGCACACTTCAAATAAAACCGCATAAGAATTAAACTATAATTCTTCTTAAATGAAATCGTTCTTAAAAACAATCCTTCTTTTGGCATGCTGCATATACGCAGAGCCAGCGCTGCATTTTCACGGGCAAAAGTGCGACATATCGTCGGAGCCTTCCCTGCAAAAGGAAATCCAGGCGATTGACGATTCCCTGTACGCCCGGTGGAGCAAGGGTGAATTCACCATCCCGAAAATACCAGACCTTTGCGGCTGCACTTGTGCAGGCAATATCGAGCATTGTTGCTACGACGACGCCATCTCCATTACGTCCGCTCACGATATCGGCGAAAATTTCTGGCTCTTTGACTATTGCGGAATCGAGATTTCAAGAAACACGCCCATAAAATCCAAAAAGATTGCTTAAAACTCCGCAAAAAGAAGTAATCCGAAAAGCGAGGTAACATGAAAAGACTGCTTATCCTAGCCACAACTTGCGCCATGGCATCTGCCGCATTCGCGCAGAACGCAAAATCCGCAGGCATCACCGATACCGACGTAAAGAGTTGGGCCAAGAACTACAAGCAAATTCAGAACGAGTTCAGCGATGCAGGCATCTCCCTCGACGAAGCGGGTTTCTCGCGCGACGACATCGCAACCACAAGCAAGCAGGACAAGGCGAAGGCCGAAACTATCCTGCAGAAGTACGGTATCGCGGCACCGAACCGCCTGAATAAACTTGCAATGATAAACCAGTGCGCATCGCTTGTCATGGCCGAAGCGAACATCGATGCGAACACGATGGCGACACTCAAGCAGATGGGAGTTGACCCGTTCGCCGAACTAAAGCAGAACACCAACCAGAAAGACTGCAAGGTCGTGAAGGCAAACGAAAAGGCAGTCATCGCCGCGATGAACGGGATAGACGATTCCGCGGGCAATGCAACTGCAGCTAGCACAACTGCGGGCGCCGCACAAGCAGGTGGCTCGCCCTCCACAAATGCTTCCGCAATCAACGCCGGAAATTCCAACGGCATACCTAAAGACTACGCAGAAAGCATTGTCGCGCAGATGCGCGCAAGCGACCCCAGCATGACCGACGAAGACGCCGAAATAATGGCTCAGACAATGAGAAAGCAGCCCAGCTACGCGATGCAGCAAGCCCAGTGGGAATCGCAACAGCGCGCGGTTGCAGGCGAAGCACAGGAGAGCGCACAGGCGGCCGATGCAGAATACAAGCAAATCGAAGAAACGGCAGTCAAGTTCCGGAATGCCATTGAGGAATTCAGCAAGAGCAAGGGCGACTGCGGGCTCATCTACAAGAAGATGGACAAGGCAAGCGCCGCAAAGTACGTAAAGAAGGCTCCCCAGGAATGGGAAACGCTCATGATCCGGGTTGATTCCGACGTTCTCGCGCTCATCGGCATCAAGGACAGGAAAAAAATCGATCTAACCTTCGACTGGGAAGAACCCAAAATCACAAAGACTGCAATCGGCGGCACCGGCTACGCCGCATCCAATGTCGAGACAACGGAAACAAGCAAGAGCATCCCCATCACCATTACCAACATCGAAATGTACGAGACATCCGACAAGAGCAGCGCGGCAAGGGAATATGTCATCTCGACAAAGGAAGGCAAGGTCATTCACCTCTGGCAGAAATGGGACAACGAAAAGGTGACAAGCAGCGTCAACTTCAACGGACTGAAGAATGCCTCTAGTTGGAGCTGGGATGAAACCGGCGGGAACTAACAATGATCCCAAGGACCCTGCCGAACTCATGTCGAGGGCCTTCATCGCAAGCCTGATCGCCATGCTTTACCTTGTCTTCCGCGACCTGCCAAGCGGCGGCAGCATCGGGAAAATGATAATGAGGTTGAAGGTTGTCGATGCCGAGACAAAGGCGCCAGTTTCTGCAGGCAGAAGGATCCTGCGCAACATTCCCTGGCTACTGAACTGGATTGAGATATTCGCGTTCATCATCACGAGAAAACGCATTGGCGACAGAATTGCCAAGACAGACGTCATCGCAAAATGCGACCCGCGACACTCGCGACCCGAAGCTCACTAAGGAACTTCGACGCTGTCGAGAATCTTCTGCACCACGGTTTCGGCAGAAACTTCTTCCGCTTCGGCCTCGTAGCTGAGGATAATGCGGTGGCGGAGTACTTCCATCGCGACAGCCTTCACGTCTTCCGGCGTCACGTAGGCGCGGCCCTGGATGAACGCATGAGCCTTTGCCGCCTGGGCAAGACCAATAGAAGCACGCGGAGAAGCACCGACTTCCACAAAGCCGACCAGGTCGCTGCGCTTGATACTACCCGGATCGCGGGTGGCGAGCACGAGGTTCACGATGTATTCGCGGACGCGTTCGTCCACGTACACCTGCTTCACCAGCTGGCGGGCGGCCAGAATGTCTTCCTTCGTGGCGACAGCCTGCGGCTGACGGAGACCCGCACCGGCGACGGCGTCCAGAATCTTCATTTCGTCGGCCTTGTTCGGGTAGCTGACCTTCACCTTCAACAGGAAACGGTCCACCTGAGCTTCCGGCAGCGGGTACGTGCCTTCCTGCTCAATCGGGTTCTGCGTGGCGAGCACCAGGAACGGCTCGTCCAGCTTGAACGTCTCGTCGCCGATGGTGATGTGGCGTTCCTGCATCGCTTCGAGGAGGGCACTCTGCACCTTCGACGGAGCATGGTTAATTTCATCGGCGAGCACGAGGTTCGTGAAGAGCGGACCCTTGCGGGTCTCGAACTTGGATTCCTTCGAGTTGTAAATCGTAGTACCCAGCAAGTCGGCCGGCAACAGGTCAGGCGTAAACTGGATGCGCTTGAAGTCGAGCGACACGGCATCGGCAAAAGCCTTCACCGCAGTCGTCTTGGCAAGGCCCGGAAGGCCTTCCAGCAGCACGTGACCGTCGGCCAGAATGCCCGTCAGAATGCTTTCGACCAGAGCCTTCTGACCAATAACTGTTCCTTCCACTTCACGCAGCAAGTTCATGCAGAATGCGCTCTGCTGGCGCACCTTTTCCGAAAGTTCTTGAATATCCATGTGAGTACCTCTAAAATTTTTTACGGACATTAAAATACAAAAATTGCCCCGAAAAAAGCAAAT
>JAGAAW010000072.1 GCA_017615055.1 Fibrobacter sp. | reverse complement strand
TTGCTGAACTCCTTGCCGGCGAGGCTCGGGTTCTTGCGCAGGATCTGGTCTTTCCATGCCTTGCGGAGGTCGGGGTTACCGAAGCTCGGGGCATAGAGGAATGCCTGCTTGGGCAGGTTCAGGCTCTTGAGCACGCAGTCGAGCACGAGCGGGCTGCCGTCGTCTTCGAGTGCGGTACCGATAGTCGCGTTGATTTCGGAACCCTTGGCTTCGGCGCCCTGGCCCAGAATGCCCTTGCGCGGGAAGAAGATTGCCTTGCCCCTTTCGGAGAGCATGGAGAGAACGTTGCAGCCGTTGGCGGAGAGTTCCGCGTTGGCCTGTTCTGCGAGAGGATTGTAGTTCATGACCTTGGTCCTGTTAAAAATTTCCGCGCGCAAAGATAGAAAAATGGGGGTGTGGCCGCAAGGCGGGTAAATGGCGGAATTCTCGTTAATAAGCCTTCGGAAAGGCTACAGGAAGCATATATTTCATATTCTGTAATAAAACTGACAGAATCGATGCTTTGAATGTATATTTGTGAGTGCCTGCTTGGAGTGTTGTTTATGACTTTGAAAAAATTCTTGATGGTTGCAGTTGTGGCGGCGGTGCTGGTTGCATGCGGTGACGACGACAGCAGTTTTGCGACGCGCCCTTCGGACGGGTCTTCGTCCAGCGTCACACCGAAGTCGAGCGATAGCGAGACAAGTGTGTCCAGTAGTAGTACTAAACCCAGCAGTAGTTCTGTGGAGTCTTCGTCCAGTAGCAGTGTCCCCGAAGGGTACGTAGACCCGTCGACTGTAGTTACGGGAACTATGACTGATGAACGCGATGGGCAGACTTACAAGACGGTTACCATCGGCACGCAGACGTGGATGGCGGAGAACCTGAACTACGCATATACTGGCGTTCTCTATAACTATACCCTTATGGATAGCAGCTATACCTCCGATTCCACTAGCTGGTGTTATAAAGATTCTGTAGAATATTGTGCCAAGTACGGGCGCCTTTACACGTGGGCTGCCGCGATGGACAGCGCGGGCGAGTGGTCTACGAACGGCAAAGGTTGCGGCTGGGAATCGGAGTGCTCGCCGACTTATCCGGTGCGTGGTATTTGTCCTGAGGGCTGGCACCTGCCTGCGAATTCAGAATGGAATGCTCTTTTCACTGCAGTCGGTGGTCGATCAGCTGCGGATATGATGCTAAAATCGACAAGTGGCTGGTTCGATAGCGGCAATGGCACTGATGCTTATTCCTTTGCTGCGTTGCCTGCTGGCTACAGGTACGTGGATGGGAGTTTTACCAATGAAGGCGAATATGTGGACTTCTGGTGTTCTACGGAGGAGTCTGGCGACTTCGCGTACACCATGGGTTTGGGCTTCGTCCTTGGTATTGCGAAGCTGGCCGAGTACAGCAAGCTGAAAGGATTCTCTGTCCGTTGCGTAAAGGACTAGAAAAATGTGCAAAGCCTATTGACAATCGTGATGAAATAAGCGATATATATATTGATGGGTATGTTTTTTCGCATAAGAAGTCTTCTGGCAATTATTTTGATTGTCTCGCTGCTTTCGGGCTGCGGGCTCAGCGACGATACCCAGGAACAGCTGGAAGAGGCTGTTGGTAAGGCGGCAGGGGAAGCCTTGGATTCTGCAAGATCTAAAACGGCGACCGCCGTCGAAGAAATTTCTACAACCATCGACGAGCATGGTGGCGTTCAAGGCATTTTCGATAAAATTGTCCAGTTTATAGATGGGATATTTGGTGGTTCTGGAAGCGGCTGCGAAGAAAAGACCGCTCAAAAGGTGGAACGCGACACCCCCAGGACAGTTATCAAGCGCAATGCGGAACAACAGAACTATCATGAAGAGGTTCTCAGCCTCACAATATTGAAAGCGGCCTCTGTAAATATTGACTGCTTGCGCCCCGAGGTAGATACGGCCATAAACATCGTGACATCGGTTTATCACGAGGTATTCAAAGATGACAATTATCGCCCGGTAATTACCAGCGGGAACGATTCCGACAAGCATGGCGAACGGTCCGCCCATTACGCCTGCGCCGCCGTAGACATCCGAATCAAGGATGTCGAAAACCAGAATACCCGCAGGGATCTTGCGCAGAAGATACGTGATGAACTGGGTTCCCGATACACGGTCCTTCACGAAGACATTGGCATGGCGAACGAGCACCTGCATGTGCAGTTGCGAAGCGGAACATACGACAGGAACGTTGTGTGGAAATGACTTGTTAAGGTTGAGATTGCAATGGAGTTTAAAAATGGCCTGCGGAAGTGAAATGAAGAAAATCGTTCTCAACATTCCCTACGCACAGATAGAAAACGACCTGTCCGATGTTCTGTTCAAGCCGAACAGCGGCGTACTCTCCGAAATGAACATGTCCATAGTAATGGGCGACATGGCAAAAGTGATCGAGGAAACCTCGCAACCCGATACACTCCTTATCAACGGGATCACGTTCGCGTCGGACAATCCCGAAGCCATCGATGCGACCGGAAAGACATTTGATGCCTGCATCGCGTTCAACGACGATGATAGTCGTCCGAACGAACAAAACGTCTCGACCGTATGGCGCCGTTTGAAGAATTTCGGGTCGTATAATTTCGGTGTCAATCCGCCGTTCATCAAGAATATCGTGGGATCCCCCAAGTGTCCTTCGCTCACGATCGCGCTGAACCGC
>JAGAAW010000071.1 GCA_017615055.1 Fibrobacter sp. | reverse complement strand
TGATGAACTACATAGGCACAGACATAATAGACTGGGCATCGGCAAAGAGCTGGAAGCCGGAATTCTTTACCGACTCTATAAAAGACACCTACGGACTTTCCTTTGTGCCAGGCGGTTTCCATGAGGATAAGGGGTTCAGGGCTCTTGACTCGGTATCGTTCATGTGGGTTTACCTGCCGAACGACGCGCAGCGCTATTTTTTGATCAATGCCAACACTTACGAGATATTCATCCATACATATTCCGCTTACGTGAGCGTCCCCGTCCGTTGCGTTAAGGGCGAAATGAAGCCGTTCTCCTCCAGCAGTCACTCCAGTTCGTCGGCAAGGTCGAGCAGCAGTTCGTACTCAAGCTCGTCCAGCGCAAGGGTCTCGAGTAGCAGCGTTACGTTACAGCCCTACTCAAGTTCTGAACCCAGAAAATATACTTATAAAGATTCTACCGACGCCTATACCGTAACAGTACCCGCAACCAGAGACGGCTATTTTAACCCGAACATTGATTACGGCACCATGACTGACCCGCGTGACGGCAAAACATACAAGACAGTCGAAGTCCTAGGCCGCACCTGGATGGCGGAGAACCTGAACTACGCCGGAAATACGGTCGGTAGAAGCGCCTGCTACAAGGACAGCAACGAGATGTGCGACCGATATGGGCGCACATATTCCAGAGCCGCCGCAATGAATGTTTCGACCTGCGCATATACTAACTATTGCGACCCCGGCGAAGAACCTGTCCAGGGAATATGCCCGAATGGATGGCACCTTCCAAGCACAAGTGAGGTATGGGAACTGGTGTTGCGCGAAAAAGGCAACGCGACACCGTTTATGTCGACATACGGGTGGGTGGACGACCCCAATGCCATTCTCCCGGGCGAAAATACTTACGGGCTATCCTTCCTAGGAGCAGGCCCCAAAGACAAGATCGGCCTGTACGCGTTCATGTGGGTGTCCCATTACGACGACAACCAGCATTATTTCATAGTCCAGGGTCAACAGAATCACGTACTCATCATCGACTATGGCGACTACGGGACTAGCGAAGTCTACGCTTCCGTCCGTTGCATAAAAAATGAGTAGATTTTAGTCAATGGTCATTAGTTACTGATTAGAGGTTTAAGGTCAAGGAGAAAAAAAATGAAAAAACCTGCTTTGGAGAAACCGTTTATAGCCGCACTGCTTTTGGGAACTGCGTTCCTTGCGGGTTGCGGTGATGACGATGACTTCGCCCCGGTCTCAAGGGACCGCGGGTACGACTACTTGCTAACATCCACAAAGGAATTTGCGGACTACCCCTGCAACGACATGCGCGAGGGCCGCGAGGCAGTCGTGGGGCGCGACAAGGAGCGTTACTACTGCCAGTTCGACTACCGCGACTCCGTGTATATCTGGGCGGGCTACGACGACACGCTTACGGCAACCGGCAAGGAGTTCGTAAGGGCAGGAAGTTCAAGCAGTTCCTACAGGTCGTCGAGCAGTTACTCCAGTGGTGAATATTTTGATCCGGATGTCGATTATGGCCTCCTGAAAGACCCGCGTGACGGCAAGACGTACAAGACAGTCGTCGTGAATGGCCAACTCTGGATGGCAGAGAACCTGAACTATGCCGACAACAACGTAGGGAAAGCAGTCTGCTACAACGATAGCGATTCACTTTGTGCACGATACGGACGCCTATATAGCCGCGACGCGGCGATGGACGATTCACGGTGCAAATACCTATCGGACTGCGAACTAGGTGATGGCCCCATTCAGGGAATATGCCCCGACGGATGGCATATCCCGACCGTGGAGGAAATAGAAAACCTTGTAGATTTCATAGGCGACAATGTCTCGCGTTATAAGTCGACAGGATCAACCTGGAATTATGATGGCGGTGTAGATACCTACGGGCTCTCCTTCTTGGGAGCGGGGAACTGGTCAAGTAGCAATGGCTTCGAGGACCTCCACAGATACGAAGTGACATGGGCCTACTATCCGAATACATATCAGCATTACCTATTGCTTGGAGGACCATCTGATCTCGTATCCGTAGTGGATTATAAGGATTCAGAGTATTACAGTTCCGTCCGCTGCGTAAAAGGGTCAATGAGACCGGCATCCTCGAGCAGTTATTCCAGTTCCTCGGCAAGATCGAGCAGCAGTTCCTATTCAAGTTCTTCTAGTGCAAGATCCTCGAGCAGTAGTTACAGCGGCCCATGGTCCAGCGAGAACCCTTCCAGCAGTTTCTCTATAAGCTCCAAGGAAGACCTGCTCAATCCGGACCTGACCTACGGCACCATGACCGACCCGCGCGACGGCAAAAAGTACAAGACCATAGAATTCAATGGCCAACTCTGGATGGCGGAGAACCTGAACTTCTCTGATTCCAGCATCGCCCCGCTCCTGGAGGGGCATAACACGTGCTATCACGAAAAGGAGAGCGAATGCGAACTCTTTGGTCGACTCTATGACCGCATCGCGGCAATGAACGACTCCCGATGCGAATACGATGCTAGCTGCGCCTTGGGTAGTGACCCAGTACAGGGAATATGCCCAGACGGATGGCACGTGCTATCGTATGACGAAGCCAATTCCCTGATAGATTTCGTAGGCTCAAGCCATGGGGAAAAAATAATATCGGCCAAGGGCTGGGGTTCCTACGTAAATGGAGAAAATACCTATGGACTTTCCTTCATCGCTCCGGGAACACGCGATGGCGGTAACTACGATTCCAAGGGCGGCTACGCTTTCTACTGGGTTTACAGATCCTCCTCCTACAGCCAGAATTACCTCCTCATTGACGGCGAAGATGCAACATTGGACTTAAGTACCTATAACAGCCATGAACTGTCCCTCCCCGTACGTTGCATATCGGATACCCCTGTTGCCAACTCGTCAAGCAGCGGGTCCTTGAGCAGTTCTTCTAGAGCCAAGCAAGAAGACGCCGAGCCGTACCTGGATGAAGCTGGCACGCAGTTCAATACTGAAATTGAATACGGCACCCTAAAAGACTCACGCGATGGCAAGACGTACAAAACCGTGGATGTCAAGGGAACAATCTGGATGGCGGAAAACCTGAACTATGCCGGCAACGAAATTGGAGTATCCACCTGTTTCAACGACGAAGACCGCTTCTGCGAATTTTTCGGGCGCCTTTACAGCCGTGATGCGGCAATGAATTCCTCCAGTTGCGCCTTTGATTCTCCATGCGGTTTGGGCACCGGCACAATTCAGGGAATCTGCCCGGAAGGGTGGCATATTCCGACAAACAAAGAGGCACAAGACCTTGTAAATGTTGCAAACGGATACGGAGTTCCGCTGATGTCGGCAAAGGGTTGGGCAACAACCTATAATCAAGTGGTAAATACATACGGACTTTCCTTTATGGGAGCCGGAAATTATAGTACAGACGAAGGATTCCATTCTATGGGTCTATACGAACACACATGGGTCTATTACCCATCTTCGAGTCAGTACTACATTGTAATAAGAGGTTTAGAAGACGAATCGGAAGTCTGGGATTATGACGATTACGAGGTCTATAACCCTGTCCGCTGCGTGAAAGACAAGTAGTTTATAGTCATTAATTAAGATTTTGAGTAAAGAAAAAAAATGAAGCGAATTGTTCTTGGGGAAAAGTTTATAGCCGCACTGCTTTTGGGAACGGCATTCCTCGCAGGTTGCGGTGATGACGACTTTACCCCGATAGCAAGGCCAAGCGCCGATCAGGGCGAGGAACTCTCCAGCAGTTCACGTGGGTCGAGCAGTTCCGAAGATGAGGACATCTCCAGCAGTTCGCGGTCTTCATCAAGTTATTCATCATCAAGCTACAGCTCATCTAGCAGCAGTTCTTCATCGAGTTATCGGGCGAGCACTTCATCGTCCTGGTACGATCACAATTTATCGAGTTCCGCAACAAGAAAAAAGACTTATGAATACTGTGACGACTATTCGGTGAATTGGCCCGATACCAAGGACGACATATTTAACCCGAACATTGAGTACGGCACCATGACCGACCCGCGCGATGGCAAGACCTACAGGACAGTGGAAGTCCTAGGCCAAATCTGGATGGCGGAAAACCTGAACTTTGCAGACTCGGCCAACTTCCCGCTCTTGAAGGGCAACACCTTCTGTTATGAGGACGACGAGGAAAAATGCAATATCCTTGGCCGTTTGTACAAGAGGCAAGCAGCAATGAATACCGAAAGTTGCTACAACGATGCTGACAGCTTCTGTAACGCCGGTGATGAACCCGTCCAGGGAATCTGCCCGGACGGATGGCACCTCCCCAGCGCGGAAGATGTATGGGAACTGATTGATCTCGAGAAGGGTGACGCAAGGGCGTTCATGTCAGCATACGGATGGATAAGTGGCGAAGAAGCCGTCATCCCGGGAGAAAATACCTACGGACTCTCCTTTGTAGGGAATTATTTCCAGACCTTATCCAAATGCGCAACGATGAGCGGGCTTGGCATGTATGCAATTATGTGGGTGTCCAATTACGGTTTCTACCACCACTATATGGTAATCCAAGGCCAGGAGAATCACATTATTCTCATGGAGTATGAAACCGGTTCCTTAGAAAGGGGCGTCCGCTGCATTAAGGACGAATAAAGGTCCAGCAAACTAGTTCTTCTCGAATTCCAGGATGTCGGCCTGCACGGTGACATCGTCGGGGAAGTACTTCTGCGCGACACGCAGCAGGCGGAGCGCCTCGTCGTCACGCTTCTGGGCGTGGGCATCGTAGGCCATGTTCTTGAAACCGAAAACGGATTCCGCATTGCCCTGTTTTGCCGCAAGTTCGTAGGCAGATTCGGCGCGGTCGTAGAACTTCGCGTCGTAGGCAAGGTTCCCGAGGAATATGGCCGCATCGCTGAAGTCCGGCTTTATCTGCACCAGATTGTTTAGCACATCCATCGCGACAAAGGGCTTCTCGTCCTCGGCGAGCACGTCGGCCAACTTGTACATGGTTGCGGCGTCATCGGGGCGAACACCCAGCGCCTCGCGGTATGCACCCGCGCTTTCCTCGAACTGCTTGTTCAAGCGGTACACATCACCAAGATACACGAGAAAGTCAACTTCCTCGGGATGAGCGGCATAGCCCTCACGAATCACGGCGACTGCACGCTCAAAATCGTTCAGCGCGATGTTCGCCTCCGAAAGCTGGTAGACGATGCTTATGTCTTCCTTGTCAAACTGGTACGCCTTCTCGATGGCACGTAGCGCGCCGACCCCGTCGCCCACTTTACTGTAGGCTTCGCCGAGGTAAAGCCAGCCGGAAACGTTTTCCGGCTCCAGTTTCAACGCCCTGTGGTACGCCGCCACGCATTCGGGGTACTGCCGCAGCCTAAAGTACACGCTCGCCATATTGAAAAGTGCCGGGGAGAATGTCCCGTTCGAGAAGTCAACCGCCTTGCGGTACGTGGCAGCAGCATTCGGCAGGTCATTCACCTGGTAGTAACTGTTCGCGATGTTGAAACTGGTGGCGACGGGGTCCGCGCCTCGGGATTCCGCCTTGCGGTAAAGCGTGATGGCCTGCTTGAATTTGCCATCGCGATAGAGGGCGTTCGCGCGTTCCATCAGGTCGTATGCAGTCTGTGCCGCGAAGGAGGGCATTGCGATAAACGCGACAAATAGGGCACAGCGGGCAACAAGGCTACGGGAGTTGCAGGCAGCAAGATGCCCGCGCAATCCTCGCTTCAATTCATAACAAATATTTATCAATTTGCCCAAATTCATAAATTCCATTGGATCCTTCGACTACGTCACTTCGTGACTCCGCTCAGGATGACACCATACATTACTTTCCATTCCACACTTCGCACTTCACATTCCACATTACACATCGCATCAGTCCCTGAATTTTACTTCGAAGGGCTGTTCCATTCCGCAGAACGGCACCGCCTTCCCCGCCTTTTCTGCAGGCGCGAACGTCATGCGCGATAGCGCGTCCTTCCCCGCCTGCGCAAGCCCCGTGCCTGCCGGTGTCTCTTCCAGCACCTTGATATCGTACACGCGCCCGCTTGCATCTACACAAAAACTGAGGCGCAGCATCGCATCAATTTCGCGGTCACGGATCTGCGGGGGCACCTGGAAATTCGGGAATGCCCTGCTTTCGGGCTTCTTGTCCACGTCGCCCTTCTCCACGGAGAGGGCGCCACCCCGGAAATCGGCCACCATCTCTTCGCTCACGGCGGCACCTGCCGTACCCGACGCGGTCCCGAGATTCATCGCGAAACGCGGGCCCGCCTTGGGTGAGCGCGAATTGGACTTCTGACGGTTCGGCTTGCGGGCAGGCTTCTTCTTCTCGACCTTCTTCTCGACTTCCTCCACCTTCTTCACGGCGATTTCAGTCTTGTTGTACTTTTTCTCGTGGAATACCTTGCCCGTCAAGAAGAGGTTCGCCATCGTCACGGAAAACACGAGGAGCAGGCTCGCGAGGATTGCCGCGAGCAGGATGCCCAAACGCTTCACCAATTTCGTCAACAAGTTCAACATACAATCAAAAACATTCTTATCTAGATCCTTCGACGCGATGCCTCGCGGCATCTTGCTCAGGATGACACATTCCTCTATTCCGCCTGCGCCGCGATGGAGACCTTCTTCACTCCGGCCAGGTTGCACATGTCAATAACCTGCACGAGCACGCCCGTCTCGGCACCCTTATCCGCAATCACAACGGCTTCCCTGTCGGGCGCCTTCGCGAGCGACTGCTTCAGAATATCCTGCAAACTCGCCAGGTCCACCTGGCGCTCGTTCATATGGATTGTCCCTTCGCGCGTAATCGCAATCAAAAGGTTTTCCTTCTCGAGCTGGCTTGCGGACTGTGCCTGCGGCTTAGTCACGTCTACGCCCGTCTCGCGGGTAAACGATGACGTCACCACAAAAAAGATGAGCAAGATGAACACGATGTCCATCAGCGGGCCCATCTCGATGCCCATATCCTTCTGCTTTCTTCTCGGCAAGTTGAAATCCATTATGCCGTCTCCACAAAATAATTCTCAATAACAGTTGCGCCAAGTTCCAGGTTCTGCCGCAAGATATCGACACGTTCATCCAGGCGTTGCTTTAAAAGCGTGAGCGGGAACGCCACGAGCAGGCCACTCTGCGTCGATATCAGCGCTTCCGAAATGCCGTCGGCCATGAGCACCGGGTTCTGGTTGCCATACAACGTAATCACCTCGAAGGTGGATACCATTCCCGTCACCGTGCCGAGCAGGCCAAGCAATGGTGCCGCAGACGCCATCACCGATACGATGTGATTCCCGCGCTCCATGTAGCGTACCGTCTTCATCATGCGCACCTGCATGTAGTCGCGATATCCTTCCGGGTTCTCCTGCGCCACGCAAATGGCATCGCGCAGTTCCCTCGCAAGCAGCCCGCCACGCTTGCGCAGGCGCTTCAGGGCCATATCGATACCGGCAGGCGACAGCTTGTTCAGTTTATCGCGTTCGCCGCCATTCAGGTCGCGGTGCATGCGTTTGACCACCTTGTGGATGTCAGCACGAAAGAAATCCTTCCCGATGCGCAGCCAACTGGAGAACAGGTAGTAGAACCCGATGACACCCGCAATCAGAATCGGGAGCATCACCACGCCACCGGCATGGTACGTGTTCTCGAGCGACTCGATGAGTATGTAGTGGGTGTTTGTCATTCTAGGCAGACTCGCGTTTATTTGCGCTGCTTTTGGAAAGGTCAGTGAGCTTGCCGAACTGACCTTGAATTAAAGCCTCTTTCTTTGAATGAGACCAGCCTTGAATTTGTTTTTCTCTTGCATAGGCGTCATCAACTCTTTGAAATTCTTCAAAGTAAACAAGTTCTACAGGACGATACTTACGAGTATAATTAGCCCCTAGACCCATATTATGTTCCATAACGCGCTTTTCCAATTCTCTTGTGCTACCTGTGTAGTAAGATCCGTCAGAACATTTCAATATGTACATGTAGCTACTCATAGTTGTTTTCCTGATTGTTCCCTTCGGCAAGCTCAGGGAACTTATTGGTCCTCATTCTTTTCTGATCTTGAATCGGTCGCTGAGCTCGTCGAAGCGCCGAAAATCCTGTTCAAGAGGGCGGTGCTCTGCACGTACATCTCGCTCGTGACCTTCTCGATCTTCTCGCTCAAGAGCCCGTGCAAGACCATCACGGGGATCGCAATCACGAGGCCCGTTTCCGTAGTCACGAGAGCCTCCGAAATGCCACCCGCAAGCACGCGAGCATCGTTCGTGCCCACCTCGGTAATCACCGTGAAGAGCGTAATGATACCCGTAACCGTACCGAGCAGGCCGAGCAGCGGGGCAATCGAGCCCATCGCGGCAAGGAGCCCCATGCGGCGTTCCAGTTTCGGCTGCTCGCGGAGGAGGGCCTCCTGCAGGGCGCGTTCCGCATCTTCACGCGTATCGCGGGCACGGTTCAGCACCGCAAACAGCACCATCGAAAGGCTCGTCTCCTTCTTGAGGCAGAGCCCGGCAGCATCCTCGTAACGGTTCTCCTTCACGAGGGCGTTCAACTTGCGGTTAAACCTGCGACTCAGATGCCCGCGGTAGCTGAGCACCAAGAAGCGTTCCAGACAGAGCAGCAGCGCGAATATCGCCACCAGCATGAGCGGGTACATCACGATACCGCCCTTCTTGAAGAACGCCTGGAATTCCTCGCGCCAGGTAAGTTCCTTCGTGTCGGTAATCGCGTTCTTGATGGCCTTGTTCTGCAATACGTCCAGAGGGATCGTGACCACCGCGACCTTCGCGGCAGTCGAAGCCTGCGCTGCACCTGCGGAATCTGCAACCTGCGCGGAATCGCCCGCAGCAGAAGTTGCTGCAGTTGCTGTCGCGCTACCTGCCTGCACCACAGCCTGCTTGATATTGCCGGCCATCTCCGGCGGGAGCGTCGCGTTCCATTCGAATATCTTGCCCTGCAATGCGCCCGAGCGGAGCAGTGCCTGCACCTCGCCGTTATCCTGCGCAACCTCGCCCAAAAAGACCGTACCCAGGCGCAAGCGGTTCACGTTCACGTCGGGGCGGTTGCCCACCTGCGAAGTCTCGCGGCCATAGAACTGCGTGTAAGTCAGTTCGTGACGGAGCAGCAGGTCGTCCATGAATCCCTGCACCGCACCGACCGTATTCGGCACCTTCTTCTCGGCATCCTCGGAAGCCTGCTTCAGGCGAATCAGGCGCCCGTTCATGCCCACCGGGTAATCGCCCATCACGTCGCCAAGCGCCTTGTCAATCGAGAGTTTTACCTGCGTGTTGAGTGCATCGTATGCCGATTCATCGGCCTGCGCCTTCTCCTCGGCATCGCCCGTCATGCTCTTGCTCGCCATGACTTCCTCGTTCACGCGGCCAAGATCCGTCGAGAGCTTGGAATAGCGTGCATCGAGTTCGCGGGATGAAGCCTGGTGCTCCTCGGTCAACTGCGATTCGGCATAGCGCTTGCGCCAGTGTTCCGCCTCAAGTTTCTCAAGCGAGTCAGCCTTCTGCAGGCGAATGCGGGTAAGCGTTTCCACTTCGCGCTGCAAACTACGCACTTCTTCCATCTGCAGGGAATCCTTGATGCGTGCCTGGTCCTCGGCATTAGACTTCTTTTCGCCCGAAGACCACGGCCATGCAAACGCTGATGTCGCGCACAGAAGTACTGCAATTATCTTCTTCACCTTTCACCTCCCACGATAGAGAGGCTTACAGGCAACTTCACCACCTGGGGAGGCTTCTTCGCCTGCTTCACGTCAAGCGCGAGCTTCACCGCCGCGCGTTCTTCCAGGTTCAGGTTCTCGTTCCATTCGTAAACGACCTTGCCGTCGTCCACCTTGCGCACCAGCGAGCCGAAAACAGTTCCGTTGTCGTCGCTGTAGACCATCCACTGGTTCCCGATTCGCAGAATCGCGGCGTTGATGACTTCACCGTTCTTGCGGGTAAGCGGACTGTTAATAATCGCCACCTCGTCGCCGAACTTGGTCTCTTCGGCAATGAGCGACTTGAGGCGCGAAAAGCCCTCCTCCTCGCTCGCGTTCCCGCTCTCGATATCGCGGGTAAGGGACTTGGCGCGATCAAGCCTGCTCTCTAATTCCCAGGGTACCGTCTGTGCAATCTGGCTTTCAAGGCGCTTGCTGATGCCCGCAAGTTCGGCACGCAGGGCCTTGCGCTTTGCGGCCACGTTGTCGGCACGGTTCTTCGCACGCGCCTGCTTGTTCCGTTCCGCCTGCAAGTCGCCCGCCACAGCCTTGATCTTGTTGTTCAGGCTATCGATTTCGGCACGGCGACGTTCCGAATCGGCCTTGTAGCGCTGCTGCAGAGTCTTGTAACGGGAATCATCCGCCTTGAGCATCGAGTCGGTCGAGGCAATCTGGCGGTTCAGTTTCTGGATTTCGGAATTCAGTTTTTCCTTTTCGAGCTTGAGGTCGCGAATCTCGGATTCGCGGTCAGCAAGGGCCGGACCCGAAACAAGCAGCACCAGCAGCACGAAAGGCAATAATCTTAAACGTTTCATAACTATCCGCAAATGTTAGGTATTAAAATTACATAATTAAAACACCCGAGCCCCTCAAAAATGTCACCCAAATTATTGATTTATTCGCATATAATGCGCAGGGGAGCCTTTCCGTCGCGATATTTGCACCAGTTTGCGCAAATCGGGGTACGGAATTCTGCGTCTACATCATCATCTTCGGCAATGAGCGGGAAGGCATAGTTGCAAATCTCTTCCACCTCGCGCTTCAATATGCTCGACTTCTGCTCTTCTAGGTAATAGCGGCTCACGAACGCGCTACGGCACTGCTCATATTCCAGCATATCCCAGTCGCGGTCGGCGCACCATTCCCAAAGGTATTCCTTGCAGTAGTTCTTCTCGGTGTTATGCAGGCACAGTTCCTCGAGTTCGCTGCAGTCCGCGATGTGGTTGCTCTCGAAATTGCTTGCCACGCAGTAGCGCTTGAGACCGTCGGCATACGCTTCCGACTTGTCAGCGGCGCTGATGGTGTCGGGCAGGAATATCGACCACTTGGTGGTATCGAGCATCATTGCCATCTTCACGCGCGAAGGGAAGCACGTCTTGTAATCTTTGTTGAGATTGGTGTAAGAGGTATCCCTGTAGTATTCGTACGCGTGCACGTTTTCTTTCATCAGGTCCGATGATATATCCGTTAGCGACACGCCCGCGCAGGCGATGTCCTGGTACAGCCTGCAGGCGCGCGTTTCCCAACTTTCATCGTCGCCGTTCCCCGTGTAGTCGCATTCACTTATGGCGATATGGTCCATGTCTACGCCCTCGCCGCGCACATTCAGTTCAAGCGATGTTTTCGACATCCCGAAGAAAACGCCCATGCCGTTCTCGATGTTCGATTCCGGCACGACGCGCGAGTCGCTTACCGATTCCTTGACTTTACGCTCGTAATCCACATACGCGTGGTCTGTCGTATAGAAGTCCACGGAGATATTGCCGATGGGCATCATCATGTTCATCAGGTAGAGCGTGTCGAGATTGTTGAACCCGCCTATCCAGCGGTTTTCCGTGTATCCCAGGTTCTGCCGCCTTTCAAACGGGTCGTGCATCGCGATTCCCCGGTACCCTGCGGAGTCCGCTTCGGTAAGGCCCTTGAGCATCTCGTTGATCGTCGTGTTCTGCGATTCTACGGTGGAGGCATCGTAATTCAATATCGAGAGCACGCCGCCAATCGACTTGTCGAAATCCAGCGCGCACTTCACGAACTCCATGTCCATCGGGAATTCTAGGAAGTCTACGCTGATTACCTTGCCCTCGGTATATTCCCGGAATTCGTAACTGCCGTCCTGCTTGGGGACGTTCAGCCCCGTAACCTTTATCGGCTTGGGGATCGCAGCCACCGCGCTGTACCTGGACTTTGCGGTAGAGCCGGCGCTGTCCCATACAAAGTAAGCGTCCATCGTGTAACTTTCGCCAAGGATTCCGCGCTCGTTCGCCTTGAAACAGTTCGGCTTGTCCCACGTCCACAGGACAATCGTGGTGTCGTACCCGTTCTCGCCTATCTTGAACTTGCCCTGCAGAGTCACGTAGGCGCTGTCGTAGAACGCGAAGTTTTCTGCCGATGCCTCGTCTAGTTCGTAGACCTTCGAAAAGCAGATTTCCGGATTCGTGAAGTCGGAGATGTGGCCGTACGTGTATATGCCCGTGTAGACCTCGCGCTCGTCGGGGTAGTATTCCCACGGCCCGTGAAAGTCGCAGGCGGTCAGGAACAGGAATATCGCAAGTATCAG
>JAGAAW010000005.1 GCA_017615055.1 Fibrobacter sp. | reverse complement strand
GTCGCAGGTAGCCATCGCGGGCACTTCCATCTTCCAGTGGGTGCGGCGCTTGTCACGACGGGCGGTCGAGGTTTTTCTTTTAGGTACTGCCATTTTTAACTCCTATTTTCCATTTTGCTCTTAAGAGCCTTGAGTTTTTCCCAGCGCGGGTCCATGGGCTTTCCGGCCTCATCGGAACCCTCGTCGGGTTGGTTGTTTGATACAAAGATAAAATCTTCGTCAGGATTTTTCACGGGCGCGACCGGTTCTTGCAGCAGAACCAGCTGTCGGATGCACTCGGATACATCTACGAAGTCCTGCCCCTGGGGGATTTTGTAGGCGAAAACATCTGCATCGTCCTCGTCCAGCTCCTGTTTTGCGATAGGGAGCCTCTCGACCTCGGCCACGATTTCGGTCGTGAACGGGCGGTCGAACAAATCCAGCGTCCTGGAACAGGTCAGAGTTTGCACTCCGGAGAGCGTACCGGTCACAAGGCACTTACCGGGGCCTTCGGGGCTCACCAGCACCTCGGCTACCAGATCGCCCTTGAGGTGCAGTTCGTCGAAGATTTCGGGAGCATCGGCATGGGACCAGACTGCTCGGCGGTCTTCGGGTTCAGTAAGTTTCTGTGCGATATCGATTCTCAAAGTGGCCCCAAATCTAGTAAAAACTAGACTTGATTTCAATAATCGGGATTATACAATCCGGTATAAAATGCTTGCGGGAGGGGCCCCAGCTCGGACTTTTGATTTATTCTACTTGCTCGGGTCGGGCTGGTCCCAGGGGTACTTTTCGCCGGATTCGGGCGGCATCACGGGTATCATGACCTCGGTCGGGAAGTATTCCGTAGTCGTGGTGATGTATTCCAGAGGCTGCAACAGCCCGGCAGCCAAGCCCAGCGGCGTTCCGACCGCCTTGACAGCGACCTTGGTAGCACCCTCGGCCGTCCCCCTGTGCAAAATGGTCTGCGTGCGATACCCGCCATCGCCGCGGTGAATCACCGCCTCCCCATACACGACGCCGTTCTTCTCTGCCTCCAGGTACATCTCGTCGCCACCGGCAACCGGGACATGGCAGTTCCTGGAGTCGTTGCAGACCTTCTTGCCGTTACTGTATATGGCGTACCCCTCGTGGGCATCGTCCACCTCGACCTTTACGGTCGCACAGCCATACAGGGCCGCACTACCGGCAAGCATCGCGAGTATCAAGAGAAACCTTTTCATCGGATCTTCTCCTTCGAGACGCGGCTCACGATGGGGATGAAGTCGTTCGGGTCGTACGCGATGTGGCGGTAAGCCCATATAAGGGAGCCATCCTTCGACTCGCGCATCTCGAACACAACAACGACACCCGCCGTGTCGCGGAGCAACTGCAGTTGCAGCGTCCGGTCGCTCTGCTGCACATCATCGACCAGGGTCACATGATCATCGATGACCACATACTGCTTGGTCAGCACGCGCAGGCGTTCGCCGTAATCCGGGTGCACTCCTTCTACCTGCACCGGAGGCATATACACCTTGGCACACCCGCAAAGCATTGCGGAGCAAAGCAGTATAGCCATAAAACCACAGCGAACTAACGAATTCATGTGCATGAATATAGAATTGTAGTGCGGTTTGAGGGCGTTTTTTAGCATGTTTCGGATAAGCGGCATTTTTTACGGACAAAATACAAACCGCTACTTTTCTACCACGCGGCCGGAGAGTTCACGGAAGTCGTCACGGGCATAGAGCGTGACCCCGGGCGAAACGATATGGAACACCGACTGCTCGGCAAGGGCATCCACGTTGAACCCGAAGGAATCCATACGGATGCGGTAACTGTCCACCGTATTATCGAACGATACCACATAGGGCGGGCGTGCAAGTTCCCCGCGCATGAACGTGCGGTGCAGCGCACAGCCCACCTCGTCGTTCACAACCACCCACGCATCGACACCTTGCGGGATATTTTCCACAAGGCGGAGCACAATCTGCTCGAATTCCTCGCGCGTCTTGTCTCTGAAATCGTACGGGCTCGCATTCTCGGCATCCACTGCCTCGAACACGTGCAGGCCCGACTTTTTGAGGCCGTTCAGGCGGTCCACGGACCAGGAACTCAAATGGTAAGGAGAGATGTATGCGACGTTCGAGCAGCCCTTCTCACGCAGAAAACGCCCCACCGCCCTACCCGGGAACTCGCCGAAGGCGAGGTTGAAGAACGCATACCGCGGTTCCTTCTTGAGGGCGCGCGGGATTTCGGAGAGCGGGTGTTCCCACCAGACCGATATGGGGAAGCGCGTGTGCGCGAACTGCATGAACAGGCGCCCGGGCTTGAAGATGAGCATCGTGGAAAGTATCGCCCCGAAGGCATCGCGGAACGTTTCCGGAGCAATTGCTTTGCCTGCAGAGTCCAGGAACTTGCCCGCGGCCTCATTGTACCCGAGCACGCGTACGCGCAGGTTGCGCTTTTCGGCATCGGCATACACCTTCTGCATGAATTCCAGTTCGCGATCCCCCAGGCAGTAGAAATCCCCCGTCGGGTTGGCGCGCATTACCAGCAATATCTCCTTCGCACGCGGTGCCTGCACGGTGCGGAAATAGAAACGCCCGCGGCCACGACGAGAGAGAATCCCCGCCGCCTGCAATTTTTCAAGAGTGCGTCGCATGGACCCGACCGAAGTCGCGTATTGCGTACAAAGTTCCTTGATGGAAGGGAGCGCCGAATCCGTCGCAAACTTGCCCGACTTCCAGTCTTCCTGCAGTAGGCGCTCCAGGCGTTCCACCACATGCTCGTGCACGTGCGGTTCCGGCGGGGCAAGCTTCTCCCTGCCCCAGAAATACCCGTTGCCCTGCTCGCCGTAAATCTTCTTCTGGTCGATAAGTTTGCGGTAGGCGCGGAACACGGTACATGTAGACGCAGAGAGTTGTTCCGACACGCTGCGCACTGAGGGCAGGCGGTCGCCTTCCTTGAAGTCCGAGGACTCCAGCCACTTGCAGATTTCATTTACCGTCATTGCGCCTCCTTTTTTTCGCGCCCGCGGAGATGACAAGAGTGCGACACATCACACGGACGTGAAACACTAGATACACTTTGGAAAATAATAAAAAACGCACCCTTCGTCAGCAAGGATAGATAAAATATCTTTACAATCAAACGGAGGTATTAATGGCAAGATCTTTCAAAATTGGAGCATGGGTCGGTGGGAAGGGTCCGCATCCCCAACCCTCGGCCGCAAACATTCAGGAGTTCCAGACTCTGCAAGGCGGGCATATCGACCTTGTAAGCCTGTTCGCCCTGTTTGACATCAATAACTGGGACTGGGTAGAATCCTTCGCCGAAATCGCCCGCGAAAACGGTTCCACGCTGGTAGTCACGTGGATGCCCAACGGCTACAGCGCCCGCAAAATCACCGAGGGTATCGCCGACCCCTATATACGCCATTTCGCCAAAGGCGTAAAGAATTACGGCAGAGAAATCTGGCTCCGACCGCTCCACGAAGCCAACGGTGACTGGTACGACTGGGGCGTTGGCAAGCCTGCCACGGACAACACCGACGATAACGTGGCCGAGGCATTCCGGCACATCGTAGACATTTTCCGCGAAGAGTCTGTCCCTAATGTCAAGTGGGTCTGGACGACCAACTCCTCGAACGTGGGTGACAACACGACCTTCACGGGCACCTACCCCGGCGACGACTACGTGGACTACGTTTCCATAGACGGCTATAACTGGGGCAATATCAAGTGCTGGTCCCGGTGGAAGACCTTCTCGCAGGTTTTCAAAAAATCGTACAATGCTCTCGCGGGCATAGACAAGCCGATATTCATCGCAGAAACATCGTGCACTGAATCGGGCGGCAACAAGGCAGAATGGATCACCGACATGTTCAAGGTGCTGCCCGAGGAATTCCCGAAAATTTTCGCCGTCATGTGGTTCAGCCAGAGCAAGAGCTTCGAGGCGGACTGGGCGCTCGACACGTCGAGTGCGGCAGTGGATGCCTGGAAGGCGGGCATCGGCACTCTCGCATAATCATGTCATCCCCGCCACCAGGCGGGAATCTCCTAAAAAAAGACGGACGCCGCAGCGTCCGTCTTTAAGCTTTTTTCGAGGGAATTAATATAGGCAGTAAGCCTGGTACAGGTCATCGCGACTTTCATATTCTTCTTGCTCGACCAAGTCCGTAGTCTTTGTCCGTAGCACCTTCCCTTCGCAAGCGGCTTCAAAGCTGTAGTCTTCGTTTCCTTCTCCCTCCGCTTCAAGAAGTGTTGCAGCTTCAGCCTCACATTCCTCCTCGCTCTCCATCGTCCACACCGTAACAAAGGAGTGCGTGTACTTGCCACTCTCGTCCCAGGTAATTAAGGTATAGTCCTCACCATCAGGAATAATCCATTCCATAGCACTCTTATCGAAATCGCAGCGATTCTCCACTACTTCAATTCCGCACTCATCGTACATGACGAGCCTATACGTATCGTCCCTGTTTTTTGCGGACTGGTATACACTCGTCCCTACAAGCATTCCTGCTTCGCAAGTGTATTCCATCGACACGCAATCGTCGTCTTCACAACCGGGCAACGCGCCCTTTACAACTTCACACGTGGCGTTGTCGCCCATATCCTCGAAAAGTTTCTTTGTTTCCTTTACCACGTAGTCCGTCCATTCGTAAACAATGTAGCTGTTTTCATTTTGGACATACCAGGTGTCATCGTCCTTCTGGAACTCACAACTCTTTCCATACTTGGTGGGGAACACAATCTTGTAGCTGCTGGAAGACTTCGGCGTTTCGGAACTGGAGCTCTTCGCACTCGAAGAAGATGACTTCGCGGAGCTGGAAGACTTTGCACTGCTGGAGGACTCATCTTCATCCACGCTGCTCGAGGACTTGCCGCCCTGCGTGCTGCTGGAGGAACCGGCCGGGATATCCTTCACCGCCTCACACATCATCTTGAATTGCGCGTAGGCAGTTTCGCGGTCGCCATCCTTAATGCCGCGCCTGGATTCAAATTCCTCCGTGCCAGTGTCTGTGCACCAGTACTTGGAATGAACCTTCTCACCATAGTTGTTTGTATAGGAGGTATCGTACTCGCCACCCATGAACTTGCAGAGAGTCCTCGCCTCGCTTCCGTAGGTGTAGGTATAGGAGGAATCGACAGAGCCGCCACTCTTGTACTCATAGAAGTGACCCTTGAATGCCACGCCGAGCATATCATCGGTGGTATAGTATGTCCACACCTTGTCGTCTATATCGAAATCGCAACCGTCGCCCATGTCGTCAAACGGATTGTCATAGTCGGCAGCAGTCTTGCCCGAAGAACTGGACTTTGCATCGCCCTTGCCGCTCGAGGAGTTCGTAGACCCGCCCTTACCCGAAGAGCTCGACTTGCTGTCGGAAGAGGAGATACAGTTGTACCATTCTTCCTTTATCATCTTGCGCAGTTCGTCCCTGGAGTAGCTTGCATACTTTTCGACGTTAAGCGTTGTCGTCAGGTAGCCCTCATCGTCACAGGTACCGCTCAGGCCGCCCTGTTCGAGCATCGACTTGCAGGTGGAAGCACTCCCCATCTTTTTCTTGGAAACCACGATAGCCTTGCCTTCACGCCACTGGATGTATTCATCGGAGCCCTCGATGACATCGATTACCCACTCGTCACCGTCAAAGGAGCAGTAGGCCTTTGTCCTATCGTTGTTCTCGTCACCGTCACCCGAGTCATCTCCCGAGTCGCCACCCGAGATTTCGTTGCCGTTCGCGCCGGAACTGCTATCGTCGCCACAGGCGGACAGGCTGAAAGTGAGAGCAAAAGGCAGGCAGACCGCCAGGACCTTCGTGAATCCAGTGAATTTGCTACGCATTGGGACTCCTTACCCCCCTACGGGGGCCTCTTTTAGTGTAACATAAATATAAGATAAAAGGAAGATTCCCTCAAATGTAGACTTTCAGGCGCGTATTCCAAGTTGGTATAGAAAATCGGCGCGGATACAATAACATATATATATGTATCGAAAAATCACTGCCCCGTTCCGGCACCCGCAGTCCAAGATTCCGATTCGATGAACTAAATTTTGCCCGAAAAATGATCTTTACAGTGCTCACATACCTGGTAATCGGCCTGCTGGCCATCTTCGGGCTGTTCTATTTAGGCCTCGAGGTGCGGTTCTTCCGCGCTCTGGGGATCGTGCGCGAAGGGCAGTCCGACGTGGAGCCCAAGCCAGACGTGAGCATATTGATAGCCGCCCGCAACGAGTCGGCGGGCATCCGCGCCACCCTCGATTCGGTACTTGCCCAGGACTACGCCGGCAAGTGGGAAGTCTGGGTCGCCGATGACCGTAGCGACGATGACACCCCGGAAATCCTCGCGGAATACGCGAAACGCGACCCGCGCCTGCACGTGCTCACCATCCGGGAGATTCCCGAGGGGGTCAGCCCCAAGAAGCACGCCTTAAGCCAGCTCATCGATGCCTGCGATGGCAAAATACTGTGCCTTACCGACGCCGACTGCATCGTGAAGCCCACCTGGGTCTCGGGAATCGTGCGCGAATTCGAACCGGGCATCGAGCTTGTGGCCGGGCATTCCTACATTCCGACCTTCCCCGGCAAGTCGAGCGTGCTCATATGCATGCAGGCGGTAGAGACTCTCATTTACCGCGTGGCGGGTACCGCTGGCCTCGCCATGCACCTCCCCCTCACGAGCACCGGCAACAACCTCGCCTACCGCAAGAGCTTTTTCAAGAGCGTGCACGGGTTCGACAACGTGCTCAAGATCCAGAGCGGCGACGACGATCTGCTGATGCAGAAACTCGCCGCAGACCGCCCCTGGGCCATGCGTTACTGCATCGCCGAATCCACCTTTGTAACCACGAACGGCAAGGAAACGCTCCATGAACTCTGGGAACAGCGCAAGCGCTGGGCCTCGAAAACCATCTACTACACGCCGAAAATCGTGTTCGTGCTCAGCATGGTGTTCCTGTTCCTCGTGATGCAGTGCGTCGCGGCGGCACTTTCTCCGTTCAGTTTTGAAATTTTCATAGCCTTCGCGGCCACATTCGTGGCAAAGTGCGTCGGCGACCTGGTTTTAATACTCCGTGGGCTCCGGGTATTCCGGCAGGAGCACCTGCTAAAGTGGTGCATCCCTGTAGAATTCATCCACGCCCCCTTTACCGTGCTGGCCGTACTCTTCGGCCTGTTCGGGCGATTTAAATGGAAATAAGCAATGGCAACGACTAAGAAAACGACTGAAAAGACTGCGGCAAAGACCGCGACCAAGACTACAACGAAGAAGGCGGCAGCCGGCGAGGGCGTAACGCTCATCATCGCAGAAAAACCGAGCGTCGCGGCCGACCTCGTAAAGGTACTCGGTGCAAAGTCGTTCAAGAAGAACAACGGATACTACGAAAGTGACACGACCATCGTAAGCCACGCCATCGGCCACCTGGTGACCATCGCCGACCCGAAGGATATCGACGAGCGCTACAAGGCATGGGACATGAAGACGCTCCCGATGCTCCCTGAAAAGTTCCCGCTCGTCGCCACCCCCTCCACCAAGTCGCAGCTTTCCATCGTAGGCAAGCTCATCAAGCGCAAGGACGTAACGACCATCGTGAACGCATGCGATGCGGGCCGCGAAGGTGAACTGATATTCTTCTACATCCTCGACTACGTGCTCAAGGGCAAGTTCACAGGCAAGACCATCAAGCGCCTGTGGATGCAGAGCATGACCCCTGCCGCCATCAAGGACGCCTTCGAGCACCTGCGCACCGCCGAGGAGATGGAAAACCTGAAGAACGCAGCCCTCTGTCGCAGCGAGGCCGACTGGCTCGTAGGCATGAACGGTAGCCGCGGGCTCACCGCCTACAACAGCAGCATGGGCGGGTTCCAGATTACGCCCTGCGGACGCGTGCAGACCCCGACACTAGCCATCATCGTGAAACGCGAGGAAGAACGCCAGCAGTTCAAGCCCGAAAAGTTCTGGACTGTGGAAGCCGATTTTGACAACAGCGGGAACGCCTACCTGGGCAAGTGGTTTACCGCCTCGAAAGAAGAAGGCAAGGACCGCGTCAAGCAGATTTTTGACGAGAAGAAGGCAAACGAAATCATCAAGAAGTGCAAGGGCAAACCCGGCAAGATCGAGGAAACGACTGCACCGAGCCAGCAGAAGTGCGGACAGCTCTACGATCTGACTACGCTCCAGCGAGAGGCGAACAACCGCTTTGGCTTCAGCGCGAAAACGACCCTCTCGATTGCGCAGGCCCTGTACGAAAAACACAAGGCCACAACCTACCCGCGTACCGACAGCCGCTGCCTGCCCGAAGACTACGTCGCCCCCGTGAAGGCGACCCTCGGGAAGATTACAGGCCCGCTCGCCAAGTTCGCGCAGGAGGCACTCGACAAGAACTACGTGAAGCGCACCCCGAAGGTTTTCGACAACACAAAGATTTCGGACCACTTCGCCATTATCCCCACGGGTGTTGCCCCGAAGGGACTCTCCGAGGCCGAAGAAAAAATCTACACGATGGTGTGCCAGAGGTTTATCGCGGTATTCTTCCCGCCGGCACAGTACCTCAATACCACCCGCATCACGACCGTCGAAGGCGAGACGTTCATTACCGAAGGCAAGATTCTTGTGGATCCGGGTTTCAAGGCGGTCTACGGCAAGGATAGCGACGAAGAATCGAACATCCCGAAGCTCAAGGGTGATGCAGCCAAGACGCTCGACATCCGCGCCGAGGAAGACTTTACCAAGCCGCCTGCGCACTACACCGAAAGCACCTTGCTTTCCATGATGGAGAGCGCAGGCAAGCTCGTCGAGGACGACGAGCTGCGCGACGCCATGAAGGAGCGCGGGCTTGGTACACCCGCGACACGCGCCGCCATTATCGAAAAACTGGTAAGCGACAAGTATGTTGTGCGTGACGGGAAGGAAATGATCCCGACGGCAAAGGCATTCGACCTTATCAAGGTGCTCTCCGCCATGAACTGCGACGCTCTCACGAGCCCGGAACTTACCGGCGAGTGGGAATACAAGATGGACCTCATCAGCAAGGGCAAGGAATCCCGCGAGAACTTCATGAAGGGCATCGTCGACATGACGAAGGCCATGGTCAAAAACATCAAGGGATTCAAGGAAGAGAACACCACCGGCGAGGCAAAGTTCAGTCCCGTGAACGGCAAGAAGGTGTTCGAGACCGTGAGCCGCTACACCACCGAAGATGGCATTGTCATCCGCAAGATGATTGGTGGCAAGCACCTGACCGACGAAGAAATCGTGGAGCTCCTGACCAAGAAGAAGATTGGCCCTCTGACCGGGTTCCGTAGCAAGCGCGGTGCGGAATTTACCGCCGTGCTCATCATCAACGACCAGAACAAGATCGAGTTCAAGTTCGAGGAAAAGCCCGAAGAGATCGAGATTGGCGCGAAGGTCGGAAAGTCACCTGTCGACAACACCGACATGTTCGAGACGCTTACCGGCTATGTGAGCCAGAGCTACATCGACAAGAAGCCCTCGGGCCTGAACCTGCCGAAGGTCCTGCTCGGCAAGGAAATCCCGATGGAGGCCATCCAGAAACTCCTCGCGGGCGAAAAGACCGACCTCATCAAGGGATTCCGTAGCAACAAGACGCGCAAACTCTTTGATGCCTACCTCATGCTCGAGAAGGGCAAACTCAAGTTCGACTTCCCGCCGCGCGAGTTCAAGCCGCGCAGGTTCTTCAAGAAGAGTACCGCGAAGAGCGAAGGCTAATTAGTCGTTAGTCCATAGTTATTAGTTGACTCGGGTTGCGAGATGTTTATTGCGAGAAAAAGATTCCTCTTTGTCATTGCAATAGCATTGATGCTCTGCGGAGTTGCAACTGCTGCACCCGCAGGCACGCAGGTCTCGGTCAAGAACAATCCCTACGGATTGCCCAAGGAACTGTTCAAACTCTGGAACTCGCTCACGCTCGAAGAAAAAGTCGGGCAGATGGTCATGGTGTACATGGCCCAGCCCGGATTCATGATAGAGAACAAGTTCGGTGCGGTCATCATCATGAAACCGCACCTCTCCGACATACAGCAGTTCCAGCGCAACCTGAAGAAGGTTTCCTCGCAAGCCAAGGTACCACTCCTGGTAACCATCGACCAGGAAGGTGGCAACGTGAACCGTGCCGGGAGCATCGACCGCAAATGGAACAAGGCCCCGGGTGCGAAGGAAATGCGCGAGATGGAACCGGATTCCATTACAAGCATCGCAGCAGACATCGGCAACACGCTCCACAAGGCGGGAATCAACCTGAACCTCGCGCCCGCAATAGACCCGCAGGCAAATATCCAGGGCAAAGAGACGTTTATGGAACACTGGGGCCGCTCCTGGGGTGGCATCGAGAACGCAGACAAAGTTCGCGCATTTGTGCAGGGCATGCAGCAGAGCGGCATTACCAGTGCCTTGAAGCACTTCCCCGGCTACGACAGCGAGACAAACAGCGATTTTCAAATGGCCGAAAGCGATGCGACCGAGGAGAAAATCCGCGAGAACGTGGAACTTTTCAAGGTAATTGCCCCGGACGCCCCCGTCATCATGATGAGTAGCGTGCGATACACGAAAATTTCGGATGCCCCCGCAGTCTTTGAACCGAAAATCGTGAAGATGGCCCACGACATCGACGACGATATCGTGGTACTTACCGACGACCTGTGGGGAACGAATCTGCGTTCATGGATAAGCGGCGGCGACCTCCCGGAGCCCTACCCCGCATCGGAATTCCAGAAGGTCGTGATGGCGGCACTCAATGCCGGTAACGACATGTTTATGACCACCTACCCAGCGAAGGCGGTAGATATGAAGAATTACCTTGTCAGCCTAGCCAAGCAGGACAAGGATTACCTTGTACGTATCGAGAAGTCCGTCGCCCGCGTATTGAAAATGAAGTTCCAGGCAAGACTTTTGACTCGTCATTAGACTTCGGGAATCAGGACGCGAGCCTTCTTCGGGGTGGAGAGGTTCTTCACCTCTTTCAAAATCTTTTCCGGCCCCACCTTGTTGTAGGCAAGTTTCAGGATTTCCGCACAGGCGAGCGTATCGTCCATCGCGCGGTGATGCCTGAAGTCGTTCAGTCCGAGAGATTCCGTAAGGTTGTGCAAACTATAACTCGTGAACCCCGGGAACACCTTGCGGGAAAGCTTTACGGTGCATAGCCTCGGCGGGTCGAACTTTACGCAGCAACGCTTGAGTTCCGTGCGCACCATTCGGCAATCGAACTGCACGTTATGCGCCACAAAGATTCTCCCGTCCAGCAGTTCGGCGACCTTTTCTGCCAGCGCCTGGAACTGCGGCTGACCGTTCACCATCTCGTCGGTAATGCCCGTGAGCCCCTGCACAAAGGGAGTTATGGGCACCCCCGGGTCCACAAGGCTATGAAACTCCCCTACCTGCTCGTTGCCATCCAGCAGGGCAATCCCTATTTCGGTAATGCGGTTCGCATCTCCCGCACCGCCGGTCGTTTCCACATCCACGACGGCGAACTTCAACATTTCAGGTTGCGGGGTGGTCATCAGTGTATGGGAATGTCGATATCGAGCGTAGCGTGGTTCCTGCGGTCTTCGACCTTCGCCTGCATGACCTTCGCCTTCGGGCGGCCATAGACGGGCACTATCAGCAGGTTCGATATACCGGCATCCTCGCTCGGAGTGGCCTCGGAATCGCGGACCGTCTTCGTGAATATCGGCTTCTTGCCGCCATCGTACAGCGAGTAGGTAAGTTCACGCGTAAGCCCAGGCTTGATCTGCTTCGTGGGCACCTGGAAGTACACATAGCCGCCCTTCGGGACCTTGCGCAGGCTATCCTTGATTTCTTCTTCGGTAGCGAAGTCCGCCTCGAGCGCCATGCGCACGTTCTTCTTTACCTTGTCCGGGCTCTCGTACAAGACGGACACTTCGAAACGGGCGTCCTTCGGCACGGCGGACTCGCGCACGTCCCTGATATTCGCGTTATTCTGGTAGTATTCCCAGCGGCCGTTATCGTGCAGTATCACGGTCGACCCGTTAGAGGTTGTCGCGACAATATCTTCTGCAAAGGAGAATGCCACACAGGCCGCCACGGCAAACGCTGCCACTTTAATCAAGTGCATAAAATTCAGTTGCATAACCCAAAATCCTGTTTACAGGCAGAACCTGCCCTTTACATTTGAATATATATAAAAATTTGTCCGTAGTTCCGTGCATGCCAAAAATTCTACTATTTCACGCATGGAAAGGAAAATCCGATTCGCCCCGAGCCCCACGGGCTACCTGCACGAAGGCCACCTGCTTTCGGCACTCTACGTGTGGGCCGCCGCAAAGAAGTGGGACCTTTCCATACACCTGCGCATCGAGGACCACGACCGGGGCCGCGCCCGCCCGGAATACATCGAGAGCATCTACGACGACCTCGAATGGTTCGGCTTCCGGTGGGATTCCCAGAGCATCCAGAGCGAACGCACCTCCATTTACGAGACCGCACTCAAGACGCTCGAAAAACAGGGGCTCGTCTACCCCTGCTACTGCAGTCGAAAGCAACTGGAAGAAGAAAACCCCAAGAGCGAGACCGGCGAGATTGTTTACCAGGGAAAATGTAAGGCATTAGGAATGACCGCAGACGCACCGCATAACCTACGCGTCATCGTTCCAGACAAAGTAATAACCTGGCACGACATGCGTCTAGGAGATTTCAGCGAGAACCCGAAACTGCAATGTGGCGACTTCCCTATCCGCGACCGTGAGGGGCAATGGACCTACCAGTTCGCCGTATGCGTTGACGACATTGACGAAGGAATCACCCACATCGTACGCGGCGAGGATATCCGGAGTTCCACCGCAAGGCAAATAGCCCTCATGCGCTTGCTCGGGCGCGATACTCCCCCGCTGTACCTGCACCACCCGCTTATCGTGGACCCCGCAGGCAAGAAACTTTCCAAGCGGGAACGCGCCCACAGCATAAGGCAGGACCGTGACGCAGGGATTTCTCCGGAAATTCTACTGGGGCGGGTATGCCACAAGGCGGGGCTCCAGAGCGCAGATACCCCCCTGAACCTAGAAAAAGCCATTTCTATCGTTGTACATTCCTTGTAAACTTGCCTAAACAGCAAAAAATCTTATATTCTTAACATGCCACAAGCAACACAAGTGTCAACCGTAAAGAAGATTTGCGCAGAAGCCGCCCTGTACGAAAGCAAGGACAGGCTCCTCCATTTTTCTATCAAGAACGAGTTCCAGACACCGCTGCTGCTTGAAGCCGGAGACGCATTCTACGACAAATGGCTCCAGTCCGGCACCGCCATTCCGCTAGAGACGTTCCTCCCCGAATCGCAGACGTTCACCGCCAAGCAAAAGCAGGAACGCGAAGAAATCCTTTCCACCGTGTTCCGCGAGAAACGGCAGGATTTCGGGAAGTCCGACCTCTACCTGCTCCTCGGGTTCCTAAAATGGGACGGCAACGCGCTCGCCCCGACACTGCTCGTGCCCGTAGACGTGGACGCCAAGGGCAAGTCGCTCACGCTCTCGAAGATGCTCCCGATGGAAAACATCGTGCTGCGCGAACGCCTGTCCGACGTGGGCCTCCCCAGCGCCGAAGACGCGGTAGTCAACGGGCAGTTCAGCATCTCGCTCTATTTTTCGCTCTTTGAAAAGGCAGTCTCTGCCGAGCGCAAGTGGAAATTCACCCGCCACGGCATATGCCTCGCCTTCCTCAACTCGAGCAGGCTCAGGCTCAAGAAATGTATGGAGGAGTTCCACAGCGAAAAGCGCATCGCGGCAAACTCCTTCCTGACATCGCTCCTCGACGACGAAGGCTTCCAGATCAAGGAATCCGTTTTCGACGACGCGGACTTCGACCAGCTATTCAACCCAACCGAGCACCACTTCCTCTACACGACGGACTCGCATACCACGAAAGTCACCATTGATGCTTTGCAAGAGGGCACGCTCGCGTACGCCATTCAGACGCTCCCCGGCACGCAGAAGATGCGTGTTGCCGCGAACATTGTCGCAGAGTCCCTCGCGAAGGGCAAGAGCACGCTGGTCGTCGCACGCCGCAATCTGAGCCGCCAGGCATTCCTACAGGAATGGGACCCGCAGTTCCGCCAGTTCAGTGGCCCCGAACGCGACACGCTGGTCGAACAGGTGAATGCGGCCAGGAACTACTTCCGCTCTTACTACAAGTCTATCAACCAGGTCGTCGAACCCTCGAAGACAACGCTCACGAACGTGCTCAAGGAATTCGCCTTCACGCCGAAGGTGCGGGCCAAGTTCGTGGATTCCATATTCCAGGAATCGAGTGCACTCGACTACGAACACTTTAACGAACTGCGTGCCACGCTCGAGCAGATTGTGGCCCTGTACTTTAGCCAGAACGGCATTACCGCACGCAAGGCATTCGAAGACGTGAAGGTCGCCGACCTCTCTCCCGAAAAGAAGGCCGAGATCGAGGGCATCCTGAAGACGGCAGAGGAGAAGGCCCACGCGCTCGACCCACTTCTCGAACTTTTCGAGAAGGAGAAGTTCTTCCCCACGGGAGTGTATCTCACCGTTCTTGCCGATGTCATTGAACTCATCCGCAAGAACTTCGACGCGCAGACACCCGAATTTGAAGACTGGGACCTCAAGTCCAGCAGCTGGAACGCCTACCAGGATACGCTCCGCGCACTCCCCGAAGCAGGCGACAGCTGGGTCCGCTACCACAGGCAGACCTCCGACATCTATACCGAGGATGCAATCGACGAGAACATCCTCTCGGTCCGTGACGAGTTTGCGGAAAGCCTGAAGACAACCCTCAAGGGGCTTTCGGACCGCTACCGCAGTTCCAGAAGGCGCCTGATGAAGGTGCTCCGTAACCCGAAGGAAGTCTCCTCCGATGCGCACCTGCTCGACCTTATCGACACCCTGCTGGAACTGCAGGACAACAAGCGCGCCTACAAGGATACAGCGGTCCTCGGGAACCACCTGCTCGGCAAGGACTGGCTCTACGAGAAATCTAACTGGGTGAACCTGAACAAGAAGATTACCTATTTCTACGAGTTCCGGGAAAAGTTCCAGAACGAACCGCAGTTCGACCTGATGCTCACCATACTTGGGTGCTGGCACAAGATCAAGGCGCTCCTCCCGCAGTTTAACGAGTTCAGCAACACCATCCAGGAACTGCTTGCGACAACACGCACGCTCTCGCAGGGGCTCAACCTCACGACTCCGCTCGAGAGCCTCACCTTCGAAAAGTGGCTTGCGCAGATTACCTCATGGCGCGACAACTGGAACAACATCGATTCGCACATGGGGCTCTCTGCACTGTTCCAGAAGGTGGAATCCCTCGGGTGCACGAGCCTCGTGCGCTACCTGCAGAACCCGGGCGCCATCAACGAAGAAATTGTGAAGGCCTGCACCTACAACTGGGCAGGCACGCAGATACAGAAGATTGGCAAGGCGAACCCCGAACTGTTCGCGAAGTCGCCCAAGGCACACGCCCAGCTGAGCAAGCAGTACCGCACGTTACTCGACCAGCTCTGCAACGCGAACTTCCGTGAGGTTCATGCCATCGCGAACACGGGCAAGCTCACACTCCTCAGCATAGACGAGGCGTTCTCGCTCAGCAAGGACAGGCAGTTCGATACCGTGATACTGCTCGATGCGGACTGCATCTCGGTCGCAGAGGCTATCCCGCTCGTGCTGCTTGCGAAGAAGACTATCCTGGTCGGCAACCCACACGTGCCGACCACCGAGCAGCACACCTACGACGCGTTCCTCGATATCGCGCCCCCGCACACGACATTCTTCATGGAGAATATCATGACGGCAACGCTCCGTCGCGGTATTCCCACGCGCGAACTCTGGTACACCGAGTTCTACACGAACCCCTCGCTGTTCCAGTTCGCGAACTCGCACATCTATAATGGTGGCATCAAGCAGTTCCCGCTTCCGTTCAAGGGCAAGGCCAAGAACTGCCAGCTGAAGGTTACCGCAGACAAGGTTCTCGATATCGCGAAGGCTGCCATACAGCATGCCGAAAAGCATTCCGGCCAGACCCTCGGGATTATCGCCTTCAGCGAAGAACGCTGCCACGAGATCGAGACCGCCATCAACGCACTCGCAGAAAAGTCGGCGAAGAAGTCCTTCTTTGTGCAGTCGGATCTGCCCATCAGTTTCTATGTGAAGACTCCCGACCGTGCCGTAGACCGCTACCGCGACGTGATATTCATTTGCGCCGAAAGCGAAGGCATCGACAAGATTACGGCAGACCGCAAGTTCGCGGTATGCACGACGCTCGCCCGTAACGAGACAGTCACGTTTATCACGAAGCAGGACCTCGCCATGCAGAAGACGGCAAAGCCCTCGATATTCTGGGACTGGATCAATTACCTGCAGGGCAAACCTGGCGAGGCCGCACCCGAAGCGCACATCGCAGATTCCGAACTCCGTGACCAAATCATGGACCTGCTGAAACGAGAGAACATCAACGCAGAGGAATGTTTCGCCGAAGGCGGCATCCCTGTCGGGCCCGTGGTGGTCGACGCGAACAACGCGAACAGGTTCCTCGCCGTCATCGAGGACGACTGCACCAGCGAACGCTTCCGCGAATCCGTGGAAGACCGCGAATACGTGCGCCCGATAATCCTGCGCCAGCTGGGCTGGAAGGTTATCTCCGTGTGGACTCCATTCTGGTACCTCTCGTACAACGACGAGACAAGCCACATCATTACGACCATCGCCATCGAGCAGAGCGTGGCCCCGCCGCCACCCGATGAATCCGAATCGAATGATGCGACCGGCGAGGCAAGCGCACCCGAAGTGACGACAGTCCCGTACCAGGCCGTACACCCGAAGATCGAGGGAACGGCACACGACAAGCCGATTGCCGAACTCGACTGCATTGCACTTATTGTACAGATGAAGTTCTACGTGGACCACGAGGCCCCGATTCACGAGGAAATGCTACTCTCCAGGCTGCTTGAGCTCCATCACGTGGACCGTGCCGGTCCGAAGATTCTGCAGGCACTAAACGACGCCATCAAGCAGGGCTGCCAGAGGCACAAGTTCATCAAGACGGGCAAGTTCTTCTACTCCACGAAGAACCCTCCCGTTGTGTTGCGCGACAGGAGCATGCGCCCCGATAGCGAACGCAGGTTCACCTACGTTTCGCCCGAAGAACGCGCACTCATACCGACGAACCTAGACGACTTCGCCGTCAAGCAGTTATTAGGACTGCTATAGAGACCGCACGCTCGTCGTTTCAGGAGCAGAACCTCCGGTTCCTCACGTGCTCCCACCTAAAGGTGGCCATGCCCACATAAGCGCTGAAGCGCTAAGTGGTCAAAGGTCGCAACCACGCCTCGTCAATACGAGGCGCTTGTTGCTCACGGACTAGACCGCTCGCTCGACGTCTTTGGTACTGAACCTACGGTTCCTCACGTGCTCTCACAACCACGACTCGTTAATACGAGTCGCTTGTTGTTCACGGGCAAGGCCGCGACTAACGAAAGCAATTTACCTTAGTTTAACTACGAGCGCGTTGATGTTATAAACCGACAATTCGCGAGCCTTGTCATCCGCGGCCTTCTTCGTGGTCCAGCCACCGCCACGCAGCTTGTAGAACGGGGCGTCGAACACCACGTTGATGTTGTAGCCGGTCGCAGCAGAAATCTGCGCCCTGCGGCGCTGGGCGGCATCAAAGTCACCCACGGCCTCAAACTGGAGCACATAGAGCCCGTTGCCCTTCGTATCCTTCGTGTCCTTCTTGCCAGGGACCGCCGAACTCACGTCTGTCGTATCGCGGAGCGATGCGTTGAGTTCGGGCTTGTATTCCTTGCCACGGAAGAGGGAATCGATATCGGTAGGTTCGCCCGCCCACACGAGGGTCGAGAGGGCGCACACAAACAGGCTAGTTGCAATCTTTCGCATGCCCATAATTTAGAAAAAAAAGAACCCCGCCCAAAGGCGGGGAATGCTTAATGGGTCACGGTGATATGGCAACGAGGCTATTTCACCACACCCTTGCCGCGCTTGACACCCCAAACCTCGGTCAGTTCCTTCTTGGCCTTCTTGCCCTTGTCACCAAGCTTCACGAAGGAGCTGTACTTGGTAATGTAGGCGCCGGTACCCACCAGGCGGTGCTTATCCGAGAGCATGTTCCAGGCGATGTAGAAGTTGCGCGGGTTCTTGATGCAGTCGCCCATGCCATCCGGAGTGGTGCTCGGGTCCGGCGAGAAGAACTTGTCGTTGCAGTAGAGCTTGCCGCTCTGGTGCGCCACAAAGTTCCCCAGGTTGGTGAAGTAGTCCACTTCGTAGTAGAAGTACACATCACCCTTGTCGAGAGAGGCGTATTCATCCTTAGACCCGATGATGGAACCCATATCGGACTGCACAAAGTGGCCCAGCGTTCCCGGATGGTCCGCCTTCACCTTGTCCATGTTCTCGTTCGTCTTCACGGGGAACACCTCGACAACCGGCATGTCAGGCGTTACCCTCGACGGGTCTGCAATGTTGTACGAAATCGTAGTCACGTCAATCTTCGCGTCACCCACAACCTGTACCCACGGAGAAGGCAGGCGCTTGGTCTCGTTGTAGTTCGTCGGGGAATTCCAGTGCCAGCTGGCATCTTCTGCAGAACGGAGTGTGTCCATGCCCGGGGCGACACCCTTCGAGGTATCGGACCACATTACCGCATCGGCACGGAAGCGGATATAGTCGCCTACGTGCGGAGTCGGGTTCGCCGGGTCGGCGTTGTAGTAACGGATGTTCAAGGTATCCTTCTTGTCTTGCGGCTTGCCCTGGGCGGTCACGTGAATGTAGCGTGCCGATTCGCTCGCGATATCAATGGCGGAGTTCAGGTAGTAGCTGAACGCCTGGGTACCCATCGAGGCATCAAGCATGGTTACCGGTTCAGAAATCACGATCCTCACCTGGTCATACACGCCACCGTCACTTTCGTTGGATGCGCGAGCAGAAAGGATAACCGGAGCCATGCGGTCGGTAAGGCCCTTCTCGAAGAAGGTCTTCACCGGCTTGCCCTTCCATTCGTACTGCGTGAACGAAGCAATCTTGTTATCCGGGTTCACGAGCGTCTTCACATCTCGCGAGAGCGGCTCATCCACGGCAAACACGAGCGTACGGCCACCATCCGGGCTCTTCTCGTAGGCCTTCCTGACCGTAGCGGAGTCGAACTGCGTAGAGCAGAACATCTCGGTATCACGGGAGTTGTTCGAAATGCCCATCTCGTATGGGTTAATCTTTTCTAGACGATTCTCGTCAAAGTTCAAGCAGATATACTTCGGCACGGAGTCCGTATGGATTGCACGGTCATAGATAATCGCCATGGAATCCGCCTTGCCATCGAGATACTCGGCAGACTCGTTATGGAACTGAGACGGAATGTTCATCTCACCAATCGGAGCACCCTTCACGTCGAACATGTCAACAATGAGCGGCATCGGTGCAGGCGGCTTGTAGAAATGCATATTGCCATAAGGTGCCGCAATCGCACTGTTCTCGAGAGCAATAACAACCATCGAGGCCGCAGTCGTCGAGTATTCCTTGTTGCTACGGATGCGAACAAGAGCCACGCCTTCGTTGAACTGGCTGACCTGCCCACCAATGCCATCCGACGTACCCAGCGACGCATCGCCAAGGTCAATCACGAAATTACATTCCTTGCAGACGCTGTTCGTAACCGGGTTCATCGCAATAACGTAGAAGTCCACATCAGAGCTTACCCAGTGGAAGTACTCGTCGCCGTCCTCGTCCACATCGGGGTCCTGCGTGACAGGGTTCCAGGTAAGCACGTTGCCCAGCGAATCCTTCGTGGCAGGTTCTGCAAACGTAATCGTCGGGGCATAGAACGTGAGTTTAGCCGAAGTATTGCCCACGGAGGCGGTTACCTCCTGTGCCCCGCTCGCAAGGCCCGCAAGCGGCACCTCCACCCACAGGGTATCGATACCCGTCGAGTTCACGGTCCCCGCATACGGAGTCACAATCGGAGTGTTGTCATCGGGGTCGTTTGTCCTGTAGAGCGACGCACCTACGGAAAGCGTAAGCGAGTAGTTCTGGCCCGGGGCCGAAATCAGGTCAACGCCGCCCTGGTCGTCGGGCGCGGAGATATACACCGGGATACGCGTACCCGCCATAGCCTCGCCAATAAACTTCCACTTGGTTCCCGTGTTGTACGCCCAAGCTTCCTTATCAACGTTGTCAAACACCACGTCCTTCGAGACAATACCCAGGTTACCCTTGATGCGGAAGCTGTAATACGTCTTCTTGCCATCAACTTCGATAACCAAGCGGTAGGAACCCGGTGCGAGGCCGGTAATCTTATCCGGATACACAACCGGAATTTTCGGATTGCTAAGATCGATACCGCCGTGAACAACACTGCCATAGGGAAGTGCAGCACAGTCGTCACAATGTGCCGGAATTTCGCCCTTGCGGGTCGTAATGGAATAGCTAATCTGGGCAGAAATATCTCCACCGCATTCCGTCGTGACCTCCTGGCCCGCGTTGCCACCCTTACCCAAGGCCACCGAAGCACAGTCACCACCACCGGACTTCTCGACGCAGATATTCATCTGGAGGCCACCGTCAGTCTTCTTCTGCGTACTGAAGTCAAGACCAGTAGACTGCTTGATGTACATGTTCGTCTTGATAATCACGTTCGTCATCGTACGGCGACGGTCGCAGAAGAAGATATCCAAGTCGTAGTCCTGTCCCGGGACAAGGAAGCCCGCACCATAAGTCGTATTCAGGTTCTTCAGCACCACGTGGCCCGGAGTCGCAAGGTGCGCACCGCCGTTATCCACGGCAATCTTCTTGTTGATGAACACCCAGATGTCGTCGTCACCGCGGAAAGTAAACTCCTGACTCTCGTTGTAGGTGAACGTCGCATGCGACTGGAAGCAGTACTGCTGGTTGCGCAGCAGCTTCTTGTTGCCGTTCATCTTCTGCCAGTCTTCACGAACACCCCAGTTCCATACCGGAGGCTGGCTACCTTCATTAAATGCATGCACCGCACCGCAGTCAATACCATCGAACCAGCCAGCCGTGTTGCAGTAATGGTCAAACGCCTTGACCGAATCGTACAGGGGCACCGGAGCGGCAGCCTCTCTCTTGGTTCTCGCCTTCTGGTTCGGGCCCATCATCTTGCCGTCAATCACGACCACCTTCGCATCACCAAAGGCACCATTCGATACCGTAGCGGAATCAGCAGTATACTTGAACTCGTCATCGGGCCATTCCAGCGGGTAGAAGCCGCCGGAGTACACGCAGCTCGACGAATCGGCGTTGCAGCCGCCCTTCAGCATCTCATGGCCAGCCAGGTCGTAATGCGTGGAGTCGGAATCGAAGCCCCAGCGCGTATCCGAACCGTAGTGGCGGAAAGGCATGTCGTAGCATTGCATCTCGTTCTTGCCTTCGACATAGTTGAACATCGCATAGAAGTTCGCCTCGGCCTCTTGCGGAGTAAGGCCAAAGCACATCTGGGCATCGGCAGAACCGGAATACTGGGGCTTGCCATCCGGGCCCAGGTCTTCCTTGACTAGTCCGGGGAATGCGCCCACGCACTTTCCCGGGCCCACGGGGTTACCATCAGAGGTAAAGGCCGTATTCAGGGATTCATCCGTATCGTAGATGATAGCCGCAAGCGAGAACGTGCAGGTTCCATCGACATTGGGGTATTCAACATACCAGCCACCCGTGCCATCGTCAGGCCACACGGCGTCATCGGGAATAAAGTACAGCCTGTTCACGCTGTAGGCCTCGAAAATAACGCTCATGTCTATCGGGTCGGCAGCACCGTCATCATCCCACAGGCCGTTAACGCCGAGCTGGACATCAGGGTAGTTCTTCAAATAGAGCACTACCTCAGTAGGGGCGGCATCAAACACAAAGTAGTGCCACCCGCAATATTCCGGCGAAGGGAGCATGGCGGCGTTCTGCTTCTGCCCTCTGGAGTCGGTATACGAAACCATCAGGTCATCGGACTGCCATTCCTTCTCTTCGGGCACCAGCACGTAGAAATACTTCCAGCTGGGAGCGGAATCGCTGATGAATGTCTTGCCCGGGTTAAGGATATCCTCGGCGATATAGATCTTGGCGTCGGCAGAGGTCGGGCACTTGAACATCGCGTGGTTCTGGACACCGTTGTTCTCGTACGGGTTCTGGACCAGCCATGCGGTATCGGACACGATGTAACTGGTTATGCCCGCCTCAATCTTATTCGTAATGCCGAAAATGGAAGTCCATTCCCCCATACCCAATAGGGAGAGGTCGTACTCGTAATATCCTTCAGCATTCTTTTCGGTCACGATTCCCGGAGCGGTAACGCCCTGCCCTGAAAACACAACCTGCTCCCACGAAGACGGAGCCTTGAAATAAACAGTCCCCATACAAGAGGCCAGGGCACCCTGAACCCCTGCAAGGACACCGACAATACCCACTACAATCCCTACAAACGAGATCTTAGAATGATTCATACCTTTACCCATGTGTTGGTCTGATATATTAAGTCCAAATTTACTTTTTTTCAGACGCAAAAAAAGCCTCCCGCAAGGGAGGCTTAAGTATAATCACTCGATTCTAGCGATGTAAGTTTTTTGTGTGCTTTGGCGCTACTTTACAACGCCCTTGCCACGCTTTACACCCCAGACTTCGGTCAGTTCCTTCTTGGCCTTCTTACCCTTGTCACCGAGCTTCACGTAAGACGTGTACTTGGTGATGTAGGCACCGGTACCCACCAGACGGTGGTTATCCGAGAGCATGTTCCAGGCAATGTAGAAGTTGCGCGGATTCTTGACGCAGTCACCCATGTGGTCCGGAGTATTTGCCGGATCGGGCGAGAAGAACGGGTCGTCACAATAGAGCTTGCCGCTCTGATGAGCCACGAAGCCACCCAGGTTGGTAAAGTAATCTACGGAGTAGTAGAAGTATACCGTAGACTTGTCAAGGGAGGCGTAATCATCCTTGGATCCGATGATGGAACCCATATCAGACTGGACGAAGTGACCGAGCGTACCCGGATGATCACTCTTCACCTTATCCATATTCTCGCTCGTCTTCACGGGGAACACTTCGCCCACCGGAGTTTCGGGCGTTACCCTGGACGGGTCTGCAATCTGGTATGCAATCGTGTTCACGTCAATCTTGGCGTCACCCACGACCTGCACCCACGGAGAAGGCAGACGCTTGGTCTCGTTGTAGTTCGTCGGGGAATTCCAGTGCCAGTCAGCATCTTCTGCCGAGCGGAGCGTATCCATACCCGGAGCAATACCCTTCGAGGAATCAGACCAAACCGGAGAATCAGCACGGAAGCGGATGTAGTCTCCCACGTGCGGAGTCGGGTTGTTCGCATCGGCGTTGTAGTAACGGATGTTCAAGGTATCCTTCTTGTCTTGCGGCTTACCCTGGGCCGTCACGTGACGGTAACGGTCAAGATCGCTCGTAAGATCGATAGCGGAATTCAGGAAGTAGCTGAACGCCTGGGTACCAAAGGTTGCATCGAGCATGGTCACCGGTTCCGAAAGCACAATCCTCACCTGGTCATACACACCACCGTCCGTTTCGGTAGAGGCGCGGGCAGAAAGGATAATCGGAGCCATGCGGTCGGTAAGGCCCTTCTCGAAGAAGGTTCTCACCGGCTTGTGCTTCCATTCGTATTCCGTGAACGACGCAATCTTGTTATCGGAATTCACGAAGGTCTTCACATCCTTACTGAGCGGTTCATCGACAGCGAACACGAGAGTCTGGCCACCATCCGGGCTCTTGTCGTAGGCAGCCCTAACCGTTGCGGAGTCAAACTGCGAAGAGCAGTACATTTCCTTGTCCTTCTGGTTGTTGGAAATGCCCATATCGTACGGGTTGATCTTCTCGAGGTTACGCTCGTCGAAGTTCAAGCAGATGAACTTCGGCACGGAGTCCACATGAATCTTTCTGTCGTAGATAATCGCCATAGAGTCGGCGCGGCCATCGAGATAATCGGCAGACTCGCTATGGAATTCGCTCGGGATGTTCATCTCGCCAATCGGTTCACCCTTCACGTCGAACATGTCGACAATGAGCGGCATCGGTGCAGGCGGCTTGTAGAAGTGCATGTTCAGGTAGGGGGCAGCAATCGCAGTGTTCTCGATAGCGGCAACCACCATCGAGGCGGCCTCTACGGAGTATTCCTTAGAGCTGCGGATACGTACCAGAGCCACACCCTCGTTGAAGGCGCTCACGTCACCGGCAATGCCATCCGACGTACCCAGCGAAGCATCGCCAAGGTCAATCGCGAAATTACATTCCGTGCAAAGAGCACCGGTAACCGGGTTCATCACGATAAGGTAGAAGTCCACGTCGGAATTGACCCAGTGGAAGTATTCCGTCACCCCATCTTCTTCGAAATCCGGATCCTTCGAAATCGGGTTCCAGGTAAGCACGTTACCCATGGTATCCTTCGTGGCAGGTTCCGCAAACGTGATGGTCGGAGCATGGAACGTGATCGTCGCCGAGGTATTGCCCACGGCAGCCGTCACCGGCATGGAACCACTGGAAAGGCCTGCAAGCGGAACCTCGAGCCAAAGGGTATCGATACCGGTCGAGTTCACGACACCTGCATACGGAGTGACAATCGGAGTCACGTCGTTCGGATCGCTCGTCCTATAGAGTGTCGCACCAGCCGTAAGCGTAAGCGTGTAGGTCTGTCCCGGAGCAGAGAGCAGGTCAACGCCGCCCTGGTCATCGGGTGCAGAGATGTATATCGGCACGCGCGTACCGGCCATGCCGGCATCGATGAACTTCCACTTGGTGCCGGAGCTATACGCGGCAGCTTCTTCGTCGACGTTATCGAACACCACATCCTTCGAAACAATACCCAGGTTACCCTTGATACGGAACTGGAAGTAGTTCTTCTTGCCGTTGACTTCTACGTACAGACGGTAAGATCCGGGAGCAAGACCGGTAATCTTTTCGGGGCTGATGATGGGGACTCTCGGGTTGGTCAGGTTGATACCGCCATGGAGAATCGGCGTCGTGCCATACGGAAGAGCAGCACAGTCACTGCAATTCGCCGGAATCTCGCCCTTGCGGGTCGTGATAGAATACGTAATCTGCTGGTCGATATCGTCACCACACTTGATGGTCTTTTCCTGACCCGAGCCGCCACCGAGAGCGACTGCGGCACAGTCACCACCACCGGAGGTTTCCACGCAGATATCAAGCTTGAGGTCGCCATTTGCAGCCTTCTCGGTTTCGAGCTGAACACCCGTCGACTGCTTGATGTACATGTTCGTCTTGATGATCACGTTACTCATCGTGGTACGGCGGTCGCAGAAGAAGATGTCAATCGGGTAATCCTTACCCGGTTCGAGGAAGCCAGCACCGTAGGTAGTATTGAGATTCTTTAGCACCACGTGACCCGGAGCGGCAAGGTGGGCACCGCCGTTATCCACGGCAATCTTCTTGTTGATGAACACCCAGATGTCGTCGTCACCACGGAAGGTGAATTCCTGGCTCTCGTTATAGGTGAAGGTTGCATGCGATTCGAAGCAGAAGTGCTGGTTACGCTTTTCGGTCGGCTTGAGATCGCCGTCCAAGCCCCAGCGTTGGAACCCCGCCTGGCAGTAACTACCCCAGCACCACAGGTCAGGGCTCGTGAATTCGCTACCATCGGCAAACAGGCCCTGGCATTCCTTGCCGGTCGGCCAGCCCGGAGTCTTGCAGTAGTAGTCCAGTTCCACACCGAGCGCTTCCTTAGCATTGTTCGGCACGGGACCAGCAGCCTCGCGCTTCGTTCTCGCGGCGGCAAGCGGGCCGGCAAGCGTCGGCACGCCATTGATGTTCAAGGTAACCACGCCAGCATCGGTAGAATTTTCAAGCGGAGAGAACCCACCAAGAAGCCCGTTCGTAATCGCGGAGTCAGAATCGTAGCCCCAGCGAGTATCGTTACCGTAGTGACGGAACGGCATGTCGTAGCACTGCACCTCGTTCTTGCCGGCAACATAGTTGAACAGGGCCTTGAAGTTCGCCTCGGCCACACCGGCACCGCCAAAGCAATTCTGAGCGGCGGCAGAGCCAGAGAATACGGGCTTGTTGTCAGCACCCAGGTCGGTCATGACTAGGCCATGCTGCACACCCACGCAGGATTCCACACCGGCGGGAGCCTGGCCCTTGGCGCCACCACAGCAGTCAGAGAACGCACTGTTGAGGCTCATATCAGTATCGTAAATAACGGCCGCAAGGCTGAACGAGCAACGGGTATTGTCGCCCGCTTCGGGGACACCGGGGTCAGCGACATACCAGCCACCGCTTTCTTCGTCAGGCCAGTCGTTATCATCGGGAATAAAGTAAAGCACATCGGTGCCATATGCTTCGTAAAGCATGCTCAGGTCAACCGGGTCAACAACATCGTCTTCGTCCCACAGGCCGTTCATGCCAAGCTGCTTTTCTGGAGAATTCTTCAGGTACATGTACACGCCACTCGGAGCTTCGCCCCACACCATGCCGAACCAGCCACACAGGTTCTTTGACGGAGTCATGGCGGTATCCTTTTCGACACCCCTTGCGGTAACATAGTGGATCATCAGGTCATCGGACTGCCATTCCTTTTCTTCTGGAACCAACACATAGAAGTACTTGGCATTTGGCGGGTTTTCACCGGTGTAGGTCTTTCCGGGAATAAGCGGATTTTCGGCCACATAAATGACACCGCCTTCGCCCGGGCAAGGAATATTCGCATCGTTCGTGGGCCAGTTGGAGTCGTTTGCGCCATTTGACGGGGTCCCGTTAAACGTCGTCCTTGTCACGGTCTTACTGCCGGCGGCGGTCGCCTGGTTACCGATGGCGAAGAACAGCTTGTCCTGCACGCCAAGGAGAGAAAGATCGTATTCGTAGTAACCTGTCTCCGCATTCAGCGTCATCTTCTTCAACGTATTGACATTGAAGCCTCCGATCCAGGCACCAGTCCAATCGTCCGGAGCCTTGAAGTAGACAGTTCCCTTACAAGTGGGATTTTGTGCCCAAGCCGCCTGCACCCCTGCAAGCAGCACTGCGAAACCCAATACAAACCCTATGAGAGAGGTCTTATGTTCTTTCATAATTTTTTTATCCATGTTGGTTCTCCAGCCAAAGCATAGCAAAAGACACCGGCCTCTTGCGATGCCACACCGCCTTGAAATTTATCCTTTTTTTTGAAAAAAGGCAAATTATTTTTGAATTATTTGATACCGAAAACGCCCTTTATTGGCAATTTTACGTGATTTTACCCCGTTTTTGTGTAATTTTTAGATTACAATGGGAGTTGGCAGCCGAAATTGCACCTTTCAGGGCGGTTTTAGGGTCTATTTGTTCACTATTTTTCTATAATGTGGGTGTTGGCACATGCCGCAAATTTGAGACTATATTTATAGTAGGCCGTACGGAGATTTTTATGCAGGATATGGACCAGACTATCGTTACCCCGGGCAAGACCATCAAGTTCGAAAAGATCGAGCTGCGCCCGCACCTCATAATCCTGTACCCCCAGACCCAGTTCAAGCAGATTCCCCTCCCGAAGGGGACAATTACCCTCGGGCGCGGTCAAGACGTTGACATCCGCCTTGACGACGAGCTCGTGAGCCGCAGGCACTGCGCCATCACATTCGACGGGATTCGCGTGACCGTGCGCGACCTCGGAAGCACGAATGGCACGTTTGTGGATGGAGAATACGTGAGCGAGAAGGAACTTGATTCCGACAACCGCCTGCAACTCGGCAAGATGGTGATGAAGGTGGAATTCAAGGACAAGAGCGAAGAGGCGATAGACAAGGCACTCTACGAGGCGGCCACAATAGACCCGCTGACCAAGATAAGCAACCGCAGGAACTTTTTTGACCGGAGCCTCGGCGAGCTGGCGCTTGCCCGCAGGAACGGTTACTTTGTACACACCATCATGGTGGATGCCGATCACTTCAAGCGCGTGAACGACACCTGGGGCCACCAGTGCGGCGACATGGTGCTGAAAGAAATTGCCAGAATCCTGAACGAGGAAAAGCGCGAATGCGACCTGCTCGCCCGTTACGGCGGCGAGGAATTTTTGCTTTTGCTCGCGGGGATTAGCCCCGAAGACGCGAAGAAGAGCGCGGAACGCCTCCGCAAGGCAGTCGAGGCTCACAAGTTCTCGTGGAAGGACACGGTTATCCCGGTAACGATTTCGCTCGGGCTGTGCAGTCGCGAGGGCGAGGCCATCGGGAAAATCGAGGAAATGATTGCCGAGTGCGACCGCCTGCTGTACGTCGCCAAAGAGGGCGGCAGGAACCAGGTAGCCTCGTAATTAGATTCGCTTTTTTCTATATTTGCGTAAAACGCATATAGTACGGCTCGGCAATGCCAACGCAAGCGTTGTCGCTGCTCTCGCCTTTTACTATATTTGGGCGCCGAAATGACGAAAGTGTATTCCGAGCGCCTCAACTCCTTTGGCACCGCGAGCATCCCGAAACTGGTCTTGCAGTTCTCGGTCCCCTCCATCATCAGCATGATGGTGAACGCCCTATATAATATAGTGGACCGTTTCTTCGTGGGCCAGGGCGTCGGGAGTCTCGGCATCGCGGGCATCACGCTCTGCTTCCCCATCTGCCTGTTCATCATGGCCATGTCGATGATGATCGGCGTGGGCGGCAACACGCTGTTCGCCATACGCCTCGGGCAAAAGAAGTACATCCAGGCAAGCATCATCCTGAACAACTCGTTCTCGCTGCTGCTACTGATGGCGGCAGGCACGTTTACTCTCGGCGAGATTTTCATGGAGCCCCTGCTCAAGCTGTTCGGAGCCAGCGACCAGACTCTCCCCGTGGCAAGCAGCTACATGCGTATATTGCTTTGTGGTGCATTCTTCCAGACTGTCGCCCCCGGCATGAACCATTTTATCCGTAGCATGGGCCACCCGAAAACCGCGATGTTCCGCGAGGTCATCGGCGCCGTCACGAACATCATTCTCGACTGGCTGTTCATCATGAAGTTCCACTGGGGCATCGAGGGTGCGGCATGGGCGACCATCTGCTCGCAGCTGGTGTCGGCATCGCTCATCACGCAGTTCTTCGTAAAGAAGGGGACTCCCATACGTATCCGCTGGCGGCACATGAAACTCAAGTTCGCCTACGTGCGGAAGATCATCATCCTCGGCATTCCGCCTTCAATCATGCAGGTGTGCAACAGCCTGATGAACGCCATCCTCGCTTGGAGCCTCACTACCTACGGAAACATCAGCCTGCACGATACGGGCGCACTCTCCGGCGGCGACATGGCAATTTCTGCCTTCGGTATCGTGAACAGCATCGCATCGTTTATTTTGCTCCCGCTGCTCGGTTTTGTGCATGGTACGCAACCGATTATCGGGTACAACTACGGCGCACGCCTCAATACCCGCGTGAAGGCGACCCTAAAGTTCACGTTTATCTATGCGTTCAGCGTGATGCTCGTGGCATGGGCCATTATGATGTGGCAGGCGGAGTCGCTCGTGGCCCCGTTCGCCCCGAACGACCTGAAACTGCAGGAGACCGCCGCCTGGGCCATGAGGATTTTCGGAGCAGGTTTCTTCATGATTCCGCTCGGACTTGTGTCGGGTAGTTTTTTCCAGGGTACAGGAAAGGCGCTCAGGTCTATGTTCCTGAACGCCTGCCGTCAAGTAATCCTGCTGATCCCCTTTTTGCTCGTGCTCCCGCGCTTCTTTGAACTGAAGGGCGTGTTCCTCGCGCAACCCATCTCCGATGTCGGCGCGGCCATCATCGGCGTGTGCATGCTCGCGCACGAGTTGAAGAAACTGAAATAGCTAGCGGATGTTCACGCGGCGGGTTTCTGCGCCGACCTTCACGATGTAAGAACCAGGATTGAGCGACGGCACGAGAGTCTCGGTACCCGCAATGGCACCCTGGCGCACGACACGCCCCTGCATGTCCATGACCGCATACATTTTCGCGGACGTACCCGAAACAATGATGGAAAGCGTCGAGCGGGAAATGTTGCGAACCGTAAAGCCCGAGGCTTTCTCGGCAACATTCACGGCAGGCTTACTGACGGCATCCGTATTACCCGGCTTGCCCGACCCGGCAAGGTTCAGGTTCGTCAGAATATGCAAGTTGCTCATCGTCGTACGACGGTCACAGAGGAACATGTCAAAGTCGTAGATTTCCCCTGCTACAAGCTTGCCCGTACTGCCGGTAAACTCGTCCAGGTTCACGTAACCGGGTGCAGGCATGTGGAGGCCACCCAAGTCAATCGCCAGCTTGTTGTCGATATACACCCAGATATCATCGTCACCGCGAACCGCAAGGAACGCCCCCGGTCGGTAAGTAAACTGCGAATGCGTCTCCAGGCAGAAATGCTGGTTACCCTCGCTCTTGACGCGGTCATCCCACGAAAGGACATCGTAGACATTGGGCTTATCCCCATCGGCGAACTCGCCCGCCGTTACCGGATACAAGTCAATATACGGAAGTCCGGTCTTGGGCTCTATCAGAGACCAGTCGTAAACATCGCCAAGCGCCTGTTGCGCCTTATCGGAAATAAAGTTTTTTGCGAGATCATTGCTAGCCATGCCATACCGGATGCCACCATATTCCTCCCTTAGGGTGGCGGCTGTTGCACACGTTCCCGTGCACTTTTCGTTCTTGACAGAATCCGCAAGATCATTCAAGGGAGTGAATGCCTGCGAAGGATTCGTGCTCCAATAGCTGTCGTATTGCCACAGGCCGTTTTGGTTCATGTAAAAATACACTCCACGCGAACCGAACTCGTGGACCACGTTCACATCCGGAGTCGCCGTAAACATCGCATTGAATGCCTCCACGCTCACGAAGCAGCCGCTTTCCACATTATAAGAAGGCTTCTTCGTCTGCGGGTCAAGTTGCTCAGCAACGATTCCCGGAGTCACGCCAATGCAGGGGACTGTATTCTTCGCACCCTCGCCAGGATAGTTGTACTTGGCATTCGCGGAATAGCACGCGTTGGAAGCCTGGTTCGGGTAATCATCGCAGGTAAACGCGCCGTGCAGGCTTGCATCGGTATCGTAGAACGTCATCTGCAAGAAGTAGGAACAATTGCCACTGGCATCATAATCGGATTCCGCAAATATGTCGCCACCCGCTGGAATCATTTTAGGGTCAGCAAAGAAGAAAAGAGTGTCCTTTTCATAGACCTCGAATACCATATCCAACGCAATCGGTTCGAGGGCGGCTCCCAGCCCTTTTATGCCGACGGCTTCCTTCAGGGATTCATCGGATTTCTTGAAGATGATGAAATTGCTTGGAACGTTTCCTTGGACCCACGCCGCATAGAACCAGCCACACCTATCCTCCGCGGGCTTGAGCGGCATGCCACTCGCATATTTTCCGTCACCCGCCCACATAGGAGCGGACACCCACCATTCCTCCTCATCGGGAGGCAGCACATAGAGATACTTGATTTTCGGTTTTTCCGAGGTAACAAGGGTCATACCCGGATGTTCCGGATCCTCAAGAACAAACACGCTGTTGCCGGCTCCTGGGCACTTGATGTCCGTTTTTCCTTTGAGGTAACGGTAATCATCATTCACAGCGTTGTTCCATTCTGCCTGAACGATATACTTCATCGGCATGTACAGACGATTCGCCAAGGCAAAGGTAGAATCATTCTCACCGCTCGCCGCCCGAGCCAGGTCAACCTTAAAATAACGCGTTTCGGCATCGTAGCGAGGGCTCGCCTCGGTCGACGTGGAATCCGTCAATACATAGAACTTTACCATCCAGTCTTCCGGAGGCATCAAATAGAGCGTACCTTCGCATTTTGCAAAAGCACATTGCAGGCCCACGACCGCAAGCGTCGACAACAGTATTTTTGAAAACTTCATATTTCCTCCTAACGAAAAAACTTAATTTACACTAAAAAATTAGTATAAATTCCATCAGTTGTTTTTTACAAACTAGAACAGCTTCTTGGCGTCGGTCAGCTGGCCATCCTTCTCGTGGAACAGGATGACGGAGCCGCCTTCAAGAGTCTTGAACACTTCGACCAGGCGGTTCACGGTCTTCGCCTCGTCAAAACCAATCTCGTTCTGGGCGGCAGAGTTCACCACGATGCCGAAGTTCACGGCATTCGGGGCAGCACGGCGCAGGTAGGTAATGAAGTCTGCACCGGAGGCAATCACGTCGGTACGGCCCTTCACGTCGATATTCATCGGGTCACGGACGCTCGCCGAAAGCGGGAACAGGTCCTCGTTCACGGTCTGCTTCGCGTTCAGGAAGAACATGTTACCCACATAGAGGCTGATGGTGTCGTCAAGCACCTTGCCCACTTCGATGGACACATCGCACGTAGACGACATTTCCTGGATTTCAAGTTTGGAGGGGCCGCAGGCAATGAGTGCAGCGGAAGCGAGGATGGCGAAAGCAGCCAGAATCTTTTTCATAAAGGACTCCTATGGATTTGTAAAGTAATATATAATTAAAAAAGGCGAAGTGTAACTATTTGTTAAGGATTCCCAGCGCCTTCTCTATCAAATCGGGCGAAAGACCGAAAATTTCACTCAATTTCCCGACCCTATCAGGTTCGGCGATGCGTTCTATGCGGCTTCCGCTTGCATCGCGGGTCACGAGGTTACCCTTCTGGTAGTAGTACTGCACGCCGCGCTCGCGGTCGAGGCGGTTCAGCACCGGGTAGGTCATCATCTCGCGGTAGAAACTCTCGGACCAGTGCTGCTTGAATTCCTCGACACTCACGCCTGCCACCGGGTACTCGAACCTCAACTTCATGGGCGAAGAAAGCGAGCCGTCCCCGCGGATGGCACCTCCGGTCCAGAGTTCCATGGAATCCATGTCGGGCCGCACGAGACGCACGCTGTTCGGCACAAGCGGGAAGAGAGCCTCCCCTGCACCGAATGGCTGCGGGAGCGGGATAGGCAGCGGGTCAAAGATCAGGTAACCGGGATCGAAGAGGAACTCTTTCGCCGAAAAATTCGGGACAGTGATTGCCGCGCCCTGTATGTCATTCTGGAGCCTCGTAGAGGCGATAGAATCCACGTCGGGCAATATCAGCGCGCAGTGGATATTCCGCTCCTTGCGCTTGTGGCCCATCACGAGACGCGGCTCAAGCCCCATGTCGCGCAGGCTCTGGTACAGGTGCCACGTCATGCTGAAGCACGTGCCGCCACCCATCCAAGTATCAATGTCGTTCTGGTCGCTGTCGTCGAGATTGCGCGCAGCCGTTGCGCTGCCGGTAGATTCAAGGCGTATGATTTTCGTGAGGTTCTCGTACGTGACGTGCGAGAGCCTGTTGCACAGGTCGAGAATCTTTTGCCAGGTCGCGGGTTCCATATATGTAAATATAGGATTTTGATTCAGATTAGTGATTGCCGCGACCTACGGTCTCGCAATGACATGTTCAAAGACAAATATGTGATGACTATTTTCTATATTGTAATCATGCTCGGAATTGAACAGAAGAAAGGTGACGACGAAAAACTTTGCGGCAGGATGATTGCCTACGCAAGGATTTTGCCCACGCCCGAAAAAGACGAAAGCGATACCCCGTTCGACGACATGATCAAGAACGGGCTCCTGACGCTCGAGGGCGACTTCCGCAAATTCAACCCGACCGTGCCTTCGCGCCAGAAGCGTAACCAGGTAATGGACGAGCGACTGAACGAGCTGCTCGAGACCATGGAAGAAAACGGCGTAGAACTGCCGGAAAACCTGGACGTAGAAACTGTGCGTGACCGCCTGCACGAACTTTCGAACATGGAAGTCATTCCCATCCCCGCACGCATCGGGAACTTCTCACGCGAAGAAGACATTCTCAGGGAAGACGCCGACATCTACTACGTGGGTGAATTCATCGGCGCGAACCAGGCGCATTTCTGCCTCACGACGCTCCCCATCTACTATCAGGCGCGCTACCGCGAGCAGACGAAAAAACACGAGATGGAAATTCTGAACGACATGCTGTCGCAGTTCGAGAACGGCCAGTTCCTGGACAACGACGACATCATGAAGGACACCGTCGAGCTGTTCCCCGAAGGGGCTTCGCTCACCACGTTCGTGGGCGACCTGATGAACCTATTGAATGCGAAGGTAATCCCGTTCCTGCTCGCCTGCGAGACCGACGAGGAATACGACGAACAGGTGAAACTGCTCTACAACTTCATGAAGAGTTACCCCGAGCAGTTGGACGTGAAGCGCATCGACGCATCGCTACGCATGCTGCGCGAAGAGGGCAACAACAGGCTTGCCCGCAAGGTGCTCGAACTCAGCTGCAAAAAAATAAACGCCCTCTATAACGAGGACGCCAAAGCTGCCGAAAGGTTCGAGAACGAAATTACATCTTTGAAAGTGTGAGCAGCACCGCACCAATCAATATGACGATGGTGGACGCAGTCAACTTGATGCGGCCATGACGGTTTGCGTATTCGCCGAACACGAACACGCCCCACATCTGGTTCACCACGAGGTTGAGCTGCAACAGCGGGTAACCCACCGCATAGCCGAACATGCCGTCATCGGCGATGGCCCAGAATATGGCGAGGGTACCGAGCATCCAGAGGACACCGGAACCGAACGCGAAAATGGTCGGAATTTTCGGATAACCGAAACTCTTCTTGCGCTTGAGCGTCATGATGGCGACAAGCAGTACGCTACCTACGCAAACGCCCACCGAGAACGGGAACAGGAATTCCATATCGGAAAGGCTGCTGAACTTGTACGGAATCAGGTATGTACCGAAAATTGCACCCGAAAGGAGCGAGCGCCAGTTCTTCCACACAGACTTGGTCTTGCTTGCAGGGATCCAGATGCCGATAATCATGCAGGCGATAGCCGGGATGGAAAAGTTCAGCGCCGTAGGTTCCTGGAATACCACGACCCCGCTGAAGAAGGAGAGCAGGATGCTCACACTCATGGACCTAAGACCCGTGCCCGCAAGGTCCTGTTCGGCCTGCACCGCCCAGAAGCAGAGCGCGCCGCCGATAACCCAGAGGAGCCCGCAGAGCACGCCGACCGGCGCCAGGTTGAACTGGCCGGTTACACCCGCGATAACGGCGGAGCAGAAAAGCGCACCGACCGCCATGACGGCGAGGAAAGCCCACGAAGAATAGTCCGGGTACTTTTTCAGGGGAACCATGTAGGTTCCGAAGGCGAAAATCCCGATAAGGACACCGATGATGCTGAGCGTGCTACTTGCCAATGCAGAACCCCGCGAAAATAGATTGTAGAATGTCTTCGGACGAGATCTCGCCCGTTATGCTCTGGAGTGCGCGACGCACCAGTTGCATTTCAAAAGCCAAGAGTTCGACCGCCGGATTCTTACGGATAAGATCAAGCGCGCGGTCGATACCCGCAAGCGCATCCTCGAGGCACGCCTTCTCGCGTTCGCTCGTAATCCAGAAATCCTCGGAGTTGCCAACCTCCTTGAAGAGGTGGCCGTTTATCGCCATGCGGAGATCATCGAGGCCTTCGCCTGTCTTGGAAGAAACTTGGAGGGACGTTTGTTGCTGGCTACAGGATGCGCGCAGGTCGGACTTGGAATAAACGATAAAGTCGGGAGTGGGCTCAGGATGACACGCTTGCGCGCCATCCAGCACGAGAATCTTCATGTCGGCTTCTTCGAGAATCTCCCTGCTCTTCTGCATACTGAGGGCATCGAGCCTGTCGGTTGCCCGAGCCGCGATGCCCGCGGTATCGACAAGCCGGACTTCTCCTCCCGGCAAAAAGAGTCGCACTTCCACAAAGTCGCGCGTAGTGCCCGGGATGTCGCTCACCAGAATGCGGTCTTCGCCCAGGAGCGCGTTCACGAGGCTAGACTTGCCCGCATTCGGCGCTCCGTACAAGACTGCCAGCGGGAGGCGACGCACCGAGCCGCCCCTGAAACTTTCCAGCAGGGCGGCGACGCTCCCGCGAATAGCCTCAATCTTCTTGCCCCAGGTGGCGTAATCCGGGTCGGCTTCTTCCTCCGCGAAATCCACATCAAGTTCAAGACGCGCGGAGATATCCTTCACCTGTTCGGCCAGCGTAGCCACTTTTTTCGAGAGGGCGCCACCCAGAAGGCGGTGTGCATTCTCGAGTTCTGCACGGTTCGCGCTGTGGATAACGTCGGCGACCGATTCCGCCTGAGCCAGGTCCATCTTGCCGTTCAGGAAGGCGCGACGCGTGAATTCCCCGGGTTCGGCAAGACGCACGCCATCGAGCCCGCGAATCACCTGCAAAAGTTCACGCACAATCAGCGGGTTTCCGTGCGGGTAAAGTTCCAAAACGTCTTCGCCCGTATAGGAGTTCGGGCCTTCGAAAAACAAGTACAATAAACTGTCGATGAGTTTGCCGCCTTGCGGGTCCCGTGCATTCCCGAGGGATGCCCGGCGCGGCTCCAGACTTTTTGCGGCACGTTCCCCGAAGAGGGCCGCCACAACGTCACGGACTCGGACTCCGCTCACACGGAGCGCGGCAACGGCACTCACGCCGGCCGGAGTCATTGGGGCAACTATCGTCTGGGAATCCATATGGGCAAAGATAGTTATTAGTTGTTTTGCTATCTTACCCAACATGAGCAACTTCAAACTGATTTCTCGCCCCCTGGGCACGGTCCAATGTTTTGTACTCCAGCGCGATGACGGCGCCGAATTCGAAATCCTTTCGGGCTACGGCGGCGGGCTCAACGCCTGGCGCATCCCGGTAAGCGTCCCCGTCGCGGGCAACTCGCCCGAAGGCAAACTCGACCTGCTCTACGGCTACCGCGAGGGCGACGACATCTTCAAGATGGGCCCCGACACGAACGCGGGCTGCAGGCTCTGCCCCTTCCCCGGCCGCACCGCCTATGCGAAGTTCACCTGGCGCGGAAAGACCTACCAGCTCATCAACAACGTGAGCTGGGCACCGCACGCGCTGCACGGATTCCTACAGAACCAGGAATGGAAATTCGAAAGTTTCGAGGCCGACAGCGAGAAGTGCTCCGTCACTTTTACCTGCGATTGGCCGGGTGCCTTCACCGGATTCCCCTTCCCGTTCCACGCTACAAACAAAATAACGTTCACGGGTGAATCGTATGAGGTCACATCGACCGTTGAGAACACCGGCAAAACGGACATGCCCTATTCCGAAGGCTGGCATCCGTACTACATGCTCGGCGAAAAGATTGACGACCTGACGATGGGCCTCCCCGACTGCCTCCTTGCGGAACTCGACAGCGCAGACCTCCCCACTGGTAACTTCCACGTGGACAACCGCTTTACCGGCGGCAAGAAGATCGGCGGCACCTTTATCAACGACTGCTTCTGCCTCGTAGACAACAGTAATCCCGGCGAAAAAGGACTCGGGATTGTCACGCTCGAAGGCAAGAACGGCAAGCTAACCCTCTGGCAGGACGCTCACCTGGGGCAGTACAACGCCATCCAGATCTACACGCCCCCGACCCGCGAAAGCATCGCCATCGAGCCCATGACATCGGAACCCGACGCGCTGAACCACCACCGCGGACTTATCGTGATCCCGCCGGGCGAAAAGCGCTCGTTTACCTTCGGTGCGAAACACGAATAAACCCCTGGGGCCGCGCAGTTCCACTTATAATTTTATTACAAGTATAAATACTCTCTAAAAAAACGGCTTTTTTCGCGCAAAAAAGCCATTTTTGTTGTTGTGATTTACCCAACATCTTCTTCGGCACTATCCAAAAATATGAAGCGGATTCACCCCCATTAATATATTTTTCTAAAAAAATTACAGGAGTGTGTATGAAAATTGCAAAATATGCAGCGATGTTTGGGCTAGCCGCGGCAACTACCTTTGCCGCACAGTACGAAGCCGAAGACGCAACCCTTTCTGGCGATGCCGCAACTGCCACGGACGCATCCGTTTCCGGCGGCAAGTATGTCAAGATGAACGGTGGTGACATCACCTTCGCTGGCGTAACCGTCGAATCAGCCGGCCAGTACACCGTCGTCATCCACTACATGAACAACTACGGGGGCGACAAGATCAACAACGTCGAAGTCGGCGGAGCCTCGTCCCAGGTATCTTTCCCTGTCACCGACAAGGGCAAATTTGTCGATGTCGAAACCGTCCTCGCCTTCGCTGCGGGCACGAACACCGTCGCCATCACCAATAGCTGG
>JAGAAW010000070.1 GCA_017615055.1 Fibrobacter sp. | reverse complement strand
GGGCACGGGCTCTATCGTGATCGGTGACGAAAACTACGGTGAAGGCTCCAGCCGCGAACATGCCGCCATGGAACCGCGTTTCCTCGGCGTGAAGGCCGTGATCGTGAAGAGCTTCGCCCGCATTCACGAAACGAACCTCAAGAAGCAGGGCATGCTCGCCCTCACCTTCAAGAACGCGGCCGACTACGACAAGATCCAGGAACAGGATGTGTTCGACATCGTGGGCCTCACCAAGTTCGCCCCGGGTTCCGAGTTCACGCTCGTCGCCCACCACAAGGACGGCTCCGTGGACAACATCGCCCTCTGCCACACCTACAACGAACAGCAGTGGGCATGGTTCAAGGCAGGTTCGGCCCTCAACCTCATCCGCGCGAACAACAAGTAAGCAAGGGAATGCCTATGGAGCCGGAATTCAGCACCTTTACAGACCCCAGGGACGGCCACCAGTACCGTACCGTAAAGATTGGCAACCAGGAATGGTTCGCCGAGAACTTCGACTACAACTGCCCGGGCAGCGTCGTGTACGAGAACAAGGCCCAGAACGAGACCCAGTACGGCAGGCTATACACCTGGGCGGAACTGATGGGCTTCGACGGCAAGATGAACGACAATGTCGCGTTCACTACCGACGAGGAACGGGGTGCCACCTACAGGGGCATCGCACCCGAGGGCTGGCACATTCCGAGCGATGCCGAATGGAAGGAACTCAAGGCGTATGTCGATAGCATCGCCGATACCGAATTCGGGACCGCGCTCAAGTCCAGGAAGGGCTGGAAAAAAGACCCGGACGGCTGCCCCGCAGGTACCGACGAGGTCGGGTTCAATGCCCTCCCGTCGGGCCGCCACATGCCTAACGGCGAATACCTCTACGGCGGCAAGGGCGCACATTTCTGGACGTCTACCGAGGTCGACGAGGTCTACGCCATCCGCTGGGGCGGCACGTATGCAGGCGAAGAGTTCACCGGTTTCAGGACGTACAAGGCGCAGGCCCTCGCGCTCCGTCTGGTAAAAGACCGATAACCGCGTCCCTAAAGTATAGAAGCCCGAGGATACAGCATATTCTCGGGCTTTTTTTCTTTTTTAAAACATTTTTTGAATTACGCAACCGCAATTCACTTTTTCAGTTTATTTTTATTGATATCCTGAAGGGGGTAAACATGAAGAAAATGACCGTCAAATTCCTAATTGCCTTCTCGGCCCTGCTTGGAAGCCTTGTACTAGGAGCATGTTCCGAAGCAAGCATTGAAGAACTCGATGACCAAGTTGCCGAGGCAATCAAAAATGGCCCCCCAGATAAAATCAAGAAATATGCCGAAAAGGCATGCGAAAAGAACAGCGTCTATGGTTGTCATACTCTTGGCGGATTCTACGAAACAATGGCAGACTACAGGAATGCAGCCCTTTATCTGGAAAAAAGTTGCAAAATGGGTATCGAACCATGGAGTGCAAGATCGTGTGGCGTACTAGGGACAATATACTACAAGGGCATTGGTGTCGAACAAGACTTTACGTTGGCCGATATTTACTTTGAAAAATCTTGCAATCTCAGTTTAAAGGATGGATACGGTTGCTACGCCATCGGTGAACGTCTCGCCCGCCTGAAGTACTACGAGAAATCTATCCCCTATTTTGAGAATGGCTGTATCCTAAATGCACCGGAAGCATGCGTTGAAATAGGGGCAATCTATCACGACGGATTAGGCGTTGATGTCAATAAGGCAAAGGCTTTCGTATTCCTGGAAAAGGCTTGCGAGTTAAATGATGGACAAGGTTGTTTTATGGTCGCCGGAAAACACATGCTTGGCATCAATACACCCGCCGATACAACAAAAGCCATGCAGTATCTCAAGAAAGCCTGTGACTTGGGTTTCGAAGCGTCCTGCATAATTTACGGGCAATACAAAAACCCGTAGCGCAGTTGCCACTCCGTGACAAATAATTAAATTTGTCTTGAATACAAAACGGAGTATATACAGCAATGCAAGGCAATCGTGAAAACTGGGGTTCCAAGCTGGGCGTAATCCTCGCAGTCGCAGGTTCCGCCGTCGGGCTTGGCAACTTCCTACGCTTCCCGGTGCAGGCGGCCACCAACGGTGGCGGCGCCTTTATCATCCCCTACCTCATCGCGTTCGTGTTCCTCGGGATTCCGCTCGCGTGGATGGAATGGAGCCTCGGGCGCTATGCGGGCAGCCACAACTACGGCACCGCACCGAGCACCTTCCACATCATTTTCCACAAGAAGAAGGGCTGGGCCAAGCATCTCGGCTCCATCGGGCTCCTGCCGCCCATATTCATCGTGTTCTACTACGTGTTCATCCAGTCGTGGATTCTCGCGTTCGCATTCTATTCGCTCAACGGCACCCTCATGGAGAAGGTCGCCCTCGGGCCCGAGGCGGTCACCCAGTTCTTCAGCGACTTCATCATGCTCAAGACCTGCGTGGGCCCCGTTCCCGTAGCCCTCATATTCTTCCTCATCACGTTCGCCTGCAACATGCTCGTGCTCTCGTTCGGCGTGCGCAAGGGTATCGAGCGCGCAAACAAGATATGCATGCCGATCCTCCTTATCATGGGTCTCATTCTCGTGGCACGCGTGCTCACGCTCGACGGTATCGGCAAGGGTCTCGCCTTCATGTGGAACCCGAACCTTTCCGAACTCGCCAGCCCCAAGGTGTGGATGGCGGCCGCAGGCCAGGTGTTCTTTACCATGAGCCTCGGCATGGGTATCATCTTCTGCTACGCGAGTTATCTCAAACCCAAGGAAGACCTCACGCTTTCTTCGCTTACCGCTAGCGCCACGAACGGCTTTGCCGAAATCATCATCGGTGGTACAGTCGTCATCCCGATAGCCGTGCTTATCGCGGGCGCAAACATCGAGCAGTGCGCAAAGCTCGGCACCTTCGGTCTCGGCTTCCAGACCATGCCCTACGTGTTCGGCACGCTCCCGCTCGGGGGCCTGCTGCAGACCATCTGGTTTGCGATGCTCTTCTTCGCCGGCATCACGAGCGCCATCTCCATCATCCAGCCGCTCATCAGTTTCTGCGAAGACGACCTCAAGTTCACCCGCAAAAAGTCCGTGGTGACCATCAGCACCATCACGTTCATCGGTGGACTCACCGCCATCTTCGGGCTTGCCGCAGGTACGGTCGACGAACTCGACTTCTGGGGCGGCACGTTCCTGCTCGTGGTGTTCGGTGCCATCCAGGCCATCATCTTCAGTTTCGTGCTCGGGCGCCGCAAGGCGGTCATCTCGAACGAATCGTTCTACCAGGGCGAAGACACCATCGGCGACCCGAACGAGAACGTCGCCTTCGGTCTCATGAACGTGGGTGCAAAGCTAAAACTCCCCCGCTTCTTCAGGCCCATCATCCAATACGTGTGCCCGGCATACCTCATCATCCTGCTCGTTTCGTTCACGTTTACCGACGGCCTCCCGATTATTACGCTCAGCAACATCGCCGATTCCGCGAAGGTCACATTCCTCGGCATGGAGTTCCCGCAAAAGGGCTTCACCTGGGCATTCCGCGGGTTCCTGCTGCTCGTCATCGTGCTCCTGAATGTGGCCATCGCATACGCATGGCGCAAGGGCGGCACTGCAGAACAGGGCCGTAACGCAGGCATACAGAAGATGCCCATGGGCAATTCCGACGAAACCGATACTCAGAAGGAGGCATAACATGGATGCAGAATTCACCACTAGCGGACTCGTTTTTATGCTCTCGTCCTGGGCGGCCATCATTGGACTGTGCGTATTTTGCTTTGTCAAGGTGTTCAAGAACAAGTAGGCAATAATTTTTGTTATCTTGTACACGAATAACAGGAGAACTTTATGGATATCAAGAAGAAAGTCGAAGAACTGGCGCTCACCCTACCCGAATGCCCCGCACCGCTTGCCGCATACGTGCCCGCGACGCGCTTCGGCAACGTGATTGCGGTATCGGGCCAGCTTCCTTCCGTGAAGGGGGATTTTTCTGCCTATTGCGGCACCGTCCCGAACGAACTTTCCATTGAAAAGGCTACCGAAGCCGCCCGCATCTGCCTCCTGAACAACATCGCCGCCGCCATGACAAAACTCGAACACGGCGAGACCCTCAAGCTCGTGCAGATGCAGGGCTTTGTGCAATCCGCCGCGGACTTCCACGAACAGCCTGCCGTACTCAACGGCGCTAGCGAACTCGCTGTCCAGATTCTCGGTGAAAACGGGAAGCATGCCCGCACCGCGGTCGGCGTGAGCGCACTCCCGAAGAACGCCGCTGTCGAAATCAGCTGCACCTTCGAGGCTATCCCCGAAGAAATTCAGTTCAACGGGCGCATGAACTGGATTGGCTAAGGTAGGTTCCGCACTCAGTTCATGTCGAGTGCGGAAAGCTTATCCTGCATTTTCTTGTTTTCTTTCTGGAGGGAATCGACCTGGACCTGCAACGCCTGTATCTGGCCTTCCAGTTCGGTTTTCTTCGACTCCAGCGTGCGGATTTCGTTTTCCACTTCGGGGTTCGAGCAGGCTAGGCACAGAAACAGAGGGATAATTGCAAATAAAAGAAGAATTGGTCTTGTCATGTCCAAAATTTAATTATAAATATAGGGCAAGAAAGTTTATTCCGCGTAAAAAAGGGTATTATGATAAACAAGCTTTGGGAATGGTTCAGCGCACAGGGCTACAAGGGCTCGGTTTCGGTATGTGACCCGAATGCACTCAGGCTCTCGACACAGCCCCCATTCACGTGCAAGGCGAACACACCCGACGACGACACGTTTATCTACGAGGAAATCTTCGAGATTGACCCCGACTACCGCGTTGCGGCCATCATCAAGGAAGCAGGCGGAATCCCCGCAAGCGACTGGCTCCCCGACGGCGCGCAGGAACCCGTAGAAATCTCCTTCGAGGGCACATCAGACGAGATACAGGGACGCCTCGACGACGCCATTATCGGAGGCCTCGCCCATAAGAAAATGCTCCGAATTCGCGAATCCGGAGCAATCGTCAAGTTCGGGTATACCCTGGAAGACCTACTGTAGGTCGGCCTTCGCCTGTTCTTTCTCTTCCTTGGCCTGTTCCTTTTCTTCCTTAATTTGTCTGTGAATCTTCTTCAGGACAAACGGAGAAAGGATTACAATAGCGACACCCACCGTAACGAATGAATCCGCGACGTTGAACGTCGGGAAGCGGGTCATGATGAAGTCGGGCAAGTCGCAGTCGATAAAGTCCACGACCATCTGGAGGCGCATGCGGTCGATGAAGTTGCCAATCGCACCGCCGAGAATCATCACTACGCCAAGGCGGCTCATCCAGTCGCGCTTGTCGATGTTCCTATAGAACCAGCCCATCACCACAACGGCGACAATCGAAATCAAGATAAAGAACACGGTCGGCGAAAGGAACGGCATCAGGTCTTGCGGGCGGCTGCTGAACGCGGCACCCTTGTTGAACACCAGCTGGAAGCGGAGGAACTCGCCGAGGATGTTTATCACGTCGTGGTTCGGGGCGCCAGTCTCGTTCGTGAACCGTGCAAGCGCCCACAGTTTCGTGAGCTGGTCGGCCACAATGCTAAAAACAATTACGCCAATATGGAACGGCCACTTGTTGTAGAACTTCATACGTTGCCTTATACTCTTAATTTCACAGGGAGATCCTTCGACTTCGTGCTACGCACTCCGCTCAGGATGACATCACCCCTTTTTTCAATTGCAAATAGTTTCTCTCGATCCAGCGGTCGGAATAGAAATGCACCGACGTAGACTTCACGATACGCTTCACCGTATCACGTGTAATCTTCATCTTCTTGTCGGCGGCAAACAGGCCCGAGCCATCGCCGATCAATTTCATATTCTCTGCGGCCATGAACAACGGCCACAGGCAGAAGAGCCGGGTACGCATCTTCACGTTCGGCACGAGCTTCGTGTACGCGATGGCATCGTCCAGGTGCCCCCACGCCTTCTTCACGAGTTCCTCCATCACAGCAGCACGGCGTGCCTCGAAGTCGGCACGCACCTCGTCAGCCACCCCTACCGGCAGGTTGAACATGTCGTAGGAATGCTCGAAGCCGTGGCGGCGGCAGATTTCCTCGGGCACGAAGCACACCCTGCGGGTCGAATCCTCCATGCAGTCCTTCACTATGTTCGCCACCTGGAGCGCAAGCCCGAAACTCACGTCGAGCTTCTGCATTTCGGCCTTGCGCGCATCGCCAATCAGGCAGGTATCCGCGGCAAACAGGTTCGTAAGCAACTTCCCGACAATGCCAGCAACGTAATAGCAGTACTCGTCCAGGTCGGCGACACTCTCGAGCGTAAACCAGCCGGAACTCAGCGCCGCCTCCTGACGCAGGGCAAACTTAGCCATGCCATGGCACATCTCGATGGTCACCGCGCGCACGGGGGCGGCGTACACCTCGGGCAACTCCTTCAGGAGCGGCACAACCACGTGCGTATGCAGGCACAGGTTCATGTACGGGTGGTCGGACTTGCGCCAGCTTTCGGGGAGCGCATCCTCAAACGCGGCAATCGCCCCTTCGGGCAAGTCGGCGGTCTTAAATATGTCGGCGAATTTCCCGAGCAACACCTCCTTCTCGGAGGCCTTCATGTCGGGGTCGTCCTCAACCGTATCAGCGATACGCAGGTACAGGTACGCAAGCAAGATGCTCCTGTGGAGCCTGCCCTTGAGCACGTTGATATTGAGCGCGAAGGTACGCGAAACATGCAGCAGGATTTCCTCGGCGTACAGCCACGCCTTCTTGCCTTCGAGGACTTCCTCGCCCATGCCCAGTGAATCCAGTATATTCGCCATTTGTACCTAAAGTAATAAAATCCGAAAGACTAGTACATCGTCTCGGCGTAAACATCGGGCGGAATCTTCTTCGTCTTCGCCATCGCCCTCACGTACTTCCAAAAGCGCCTGTGCTCCTGCGCGTGGCGGAGCTTCTTGTTGTAACTCCAGATGGTACGGTTGTGAATATCGGGCTCGCTCATAAACGTGCCCTTGCTCTCGGTCTCGTAGCGCACCCTGCGGTATTCCAGGAAGTACGCGGACGTGAACATCGCGGCAATCCGGCCCATCGCAATACTGTAGAGCACGGCGGCAAGTATCATCGCCGGGGCAATCGCCACGAACCCGTAGACCGGCTCGCAGACGCCGAACCTGCGGAACACCCAGCACACGCTCACCGAGAGCGCCACCGAGGCAACGAGCGAGAATACGAAATTCAGCAGGCGCAGCTTGGCCTTTCTCGAATGGATCTCGGCAGACGAGCCCGAAACATAGGCCCACCTTTGCCCCTTCTTGACCATTTTATGCATAAAAAGCGGGTACGAGAAACGCCAGAACCAAAAATAGAGGGCTCCCCACAGCAAAAGGGGCAGCCAGATCACGTAATCAAGTTTATCAAGGTATTCCATACGGGCACAAATATAGAAATTTCAGCCAAAAACAAGGCCCAAAACAGGCTGGCCCAGAACCGGGCCCCAGCCGCTAACGTTTACCAAACCGCGTTGTTAGTTTGTCTGTAACGCCATTTTCAGGGGGATTCGGCAGCAATCGCGGAACAAAACCGCCTCAAAACCATAACTTACGGTGTATCAAGGACTTACGGTGGCGGTCCGACCTCAAAAAGGGCCTTTTTTAGGGCTACATGGGCGAACTTATCAACACAATACGGCTTTTTTTATAAATTTATGGTCTAACTGTTGATAGATTTTTGTTTCCGGAAAAACTCCGGACAAGGGATAGAACGCTTTATGCAAGTCGAATGGGAAAGATGCCTCAACTACCTGCGCGGAATGCTCTCCGATTCCGTGTACAAGACTTATTTCGCCCAAACCAAGATGGTAAACCAGACCACCGGTCACGCCGTCATTTCGGTGCAGCCCGGACTGGATACTAAGGTCTATGCCGCCTACAAGGAACTCATCAAGCTCGGCTGGAAGGAAGCGACCCACAGCGAGACCCCCATGGAATTCGAGTTCCAGCCGCAGGAAGTAGCCCCGAAGGCAAATACCGAGACCGACAACAGCTTCAGGGATTTCCTCAAGCCGAGCGTGCCCCTCTCCCCCAGTTTCCGCTTCGAGAACTTTGTGCCCGGCGACAAGGCACAACTTGCATTTAATGCGGCAATTGCTGTCGCAAAGACCCCCGACGGCTCGCAGTACAACCCGCTGTTCATCTACGGTTCTTCGGGCCTCGGCAAGACTCACCTGCTGCAGGCCATCGGCAACTACGTGCTCGAAGAAGACCCGAACAAGCGCGTGTGCTACCTCACCTCCGAAGATTTTTCGCAGCAGTACATGAAGTGCCTGCGCGACGGTCGCGTGACCGAGATGAGCGACTTCTACCGTAACGAGGTCGATATCCTCCTCATCGACGATATCCAGAACTGGACCGGCAAATACGAGACGCAGAACGAGTTCTTCCTCATATTCAACGCGCTGCACCAGGCCGGCAAGCAGATCGTGCTTACCTCCGATGCGCCCGCAGGCGAAGTGAAGAACCTCTCCGACCGCCTCGTGAGCCGCTTCTCCTGGGGCCTTACCGTGGACATCCAGCCGCCCGACGTGGAAACCCGCGAGGCCATTCTCCACAAGAAGGCCGAAGAACGCCACCTCGAGATTAGCGACGAGGTGCTGCACTTCCTCGCCGAAAAGATTGCAAGCAACGTGCGCTGCCTCGAAAGCGCCATCATCAAGCTCACGCTACAGTCGAGCCTGATGAACCATGATATCGACATGAGCATCGCGCAGAAGGTCGCGGCAGAAATCGCCCCGACACTCCGCCGCCGCGTAAGCCTCGACGCCGTACTCCACACGGTATCGCAGCACTACGAGGTTCCCGAGGCCAAACTCACCGAACCCGGCCGCGGCACCAAAGAAATTTCCAAGGCACGCCAGGTCGCGATGTACCTCATGCGCGAATGTTCCTCCATCAGCCTGCAGAGCATCGGCTCGCGCTTCGGCGGCAAGGACCACTCCACCGTGGTTCACGCCATCAAGAGCGTCAAGAAGGAGATGGAGACGGATGCCGCTTTTGCTCGCCTTATCGAAGGCCTCAAGAACGCCATCCACGACTAATTTTTATATTTGACATACCCATCGACGACCCGGGAAAACATCCCGACAGCCGCCAGACGAGAACGGATAAACCTCCGGCTTAAAAGGCATATAAAGGCAATACGATGGACATCAAGATTCTACAGCAGCCCGATGACGTAACGTGCGGGCCCACCAGCCTGCAGGCAGTGTATAGCAGCCTCGGCTACAAGATTTCCCTAAAGCAGCTCATCTCTGAAATTGAATTTTTGGAAGACGGCGGAACGCTCGGCGTGTTCCTTGGCATTGACGCGCTCAAGCGCGGGTTCAAGGTCACGCTACATTCGTACAACCTCACGCTGCTTGACCCCACATGGAGCACGCTCAGCATGCCCGAACTGAAGGCAAAACTGGAACTGCTGCACAAGGCAAAGCACGCGCCCAAACTCCGGAAGGCAATCGAGGCGTACATCCGCTTTATCGACCTGGGCGGGAAGGTTGCATTCGAGGACTTGCGCGCCGCCATGTTCGAGAAATACTTCAAGAAGGGCGTACCCGTGCTCTGCGGGCTTTCGGCCACCTACCTGTACCGCAGCATGCGCGAGTTCACCGGCAAGGACGACAAGTCCGTATTCGACGACATCCACGGCGAGCCCATGGGGCATTTCGTCGTGGTGTACGGCATCGACGAAAAGAAACAGTTCATGGTGGCCGACCCCGACGGCACCAATCCGTTGCACAAGACTCCATACTACAAGGTGGACAAGTTCCGCCTGCTCCACAGCATTTTGCTCGGGGTAATGACTTACGACGGGAATGTTTTAGTTATAGAAAATAAAAAATGAAAAAACTTATAGTAGTAAACAACCCGAAGAACTGGAAGCTCCACGTTCCGGGAATCGAAATCACGTCGGCACAGGACTACCTGATTTCCAGCAAGTACACGAACGAACGCAACCTGCGCGTTTTCAACCTCTGCCGCGATTACAGCTACCAGAGCAAGGGCTACTACGTGTCGCTTTTGGCGGAAGCCCGCGGGCACAAGGTGATTCCTGGCGTCAAGAACATGCGCGACTTCAAGGCCCCCGCGGTCATCAAGCACATCTCCGACGAAATCGACAACCTGATACAGAAAAGCCTGCATAAACTGACGGGCACGGAATTTGTGCTCTCGATTTACTTCGGGCAGAACGTGAGCCCGCAATACCTGGAACTTTCACAGGAACTCTACCGCCTGTTCCAGGCCCCGCTCCTGCGCGCGAAATTCGTGTTCAAGCAGAAGTGGTTCATCCAGAGCATCCGCCCGATTTGCGTGGACGAGATTCCCGAATCGCACATGGAATTCGTGGACAAGTTCGCACAGGAATACTTCGAGAAAACGCGCTACGCCTCCAGCAAGGAAGAGGATTACCTGTACGACCTCGCCATCCTCACGAACCCCGACGAGGTGGAGCCGCCAAGCAACGCCGAAGCCATACAGCACTTCGTGAAGGCCGCAGAAGATACGGGATTCCGCGTGGAGATGATTACTCGCAAGGACTACCCGCGCGTAGGTGAATTCGACGCGCTGTTTATCCGCGAGACGACGAACGTGAACCATTACACGTACAGTTTTGCACGCCGCGCGCAGTCGCTCGGGATTGCCGTCATCGACGACCCGGACAGCATTCTGCGCTGCTCCAACAAGGTGTACCTGCAAGAACTCATGCAGGCCGCCAAGATTCATTCCCCGAAGACGATTATCGCGCATGCCGAAAACCGCCACACGCTCGCGAAAGAAATCGGGTTCCCGATGGTCATCAAGTCGCCGGATTCAAGTTTTTCGATGGGCGTGAAGAAGGCGACCAACAAGGAAGAACTGGAACAGATTCTCGACGAGATGTTCGAGCACAGCGACCTGCTTATCGCGCAGGAGTTCACCCCGACGGAATTCGACTGGCGCGTGGGCGTGCTCGACGGCAAACCGCTTTACGCCTGCAAGTACCACATGGCGAAGGGCCACTGGCAAATCTACAACTGGGAAAGCAATGACAAGCAGAGCGAAGCCTTCTCGGGCAAATGCGAGAGCGTGCCTATCGAAATGGTGCCGCACGGAATCGTGAAGACGGCACTCCGCATTTGCAGCCTGATTGGCAACGGGCTCTACGGTGTTGACCTGAAGGAATGGCACGGGCACCCGATCGTGATCGAAGTGAACGACAACCCGAGTATAGACGCGGGCATCGAAGACGGTGTCGGCAAAAGCAAGGTGTATCTCGCCGTCATGAGGTCACTGCGCCACCGCATCGAAGAACGCATGAACGCCGCCCAGCATAAACTGCAGCAACACGAGAGGGAATGGTTCTAATGAGCGCTTACAAACTTTGGCAACGCTACGGCATCGAGATGGAGTACATGATCGTGGACAAGAACACGCTCGACGTGCTCCCGCGTGCCGATGTCCCCCTCGGTAAAGACAAGAACGGCGAACAGCTTTCGGACGTGGAACACGGCCCCATCGGGCTTTCGAACGAACTCGTGAGCCACGTGCTGGAATTCAAGTGCGCAGAACCCGTCGACAGCCTCCACCACCTGGGAAAAACGTTCCACAAGGAAATCCTGAAGGCGAACGAATCGCTCAAGAGCATCAACGCGATGCTCTTGCCCACGGCGGCGCACCCCTTTATGGACCCAGCCGAAATGAAGCTCTGGCCCTACGACTGCCTGGACATCTACCAGGCATACGACCGCATTTTCAACTGCAAGGGCCACGGCTGGGCGAACCTGCAATCCACCCACATCAACCTCTCGTTCCACGGCGACGAGGAATTCGGGAAACTGCACGGGGCGATACGCGCGCTGTTGCCGCTGATACCCGCCGTTGCAGCATCGAGCCCGTTTTTGGACAGCAAATACTGCGGTTACCTGGACGGACGCATTGAAACCTACCGCCACAACCAGGAGAAGATTCCGAGCATCACCGGGAAGGTCATCCCCGAAGCGGTATTCACATACAAGGATTACGAAGAGCAGATTTTCAACAGGGTGAAGGCGGATATTGCGCCATACGACCCCGAACACCTGCTCAACCACTTCTTCTTGAACAGCCGCGGTGCAATAGCCCGCTTTGACCGAGGAGCCGTGGAAATCCGACTGGTCGACATCCAGGAATGCCCCGATGCAGACATCGCGATTGCCGAATGGGAAGTCGCCGTCTTGAAGGGCCTTGTGGACGGAGCATTCGCCAGTGAAGCAGAAATCCGGGCCCTCGATACGGACGCCCTCGCCAAAATTTTGCTGGCCACCACGCGTTCTGCAGAAAAAACGGTGATAAGCGACCGCAACTTTCTGAAGATCTGGAAAATAGACGTCAGCGAAATCACTGCCGGTGAACTCGTCCAGAAAATCACCGACAAGGTAAAAGGCAAGATTTCTTCGCACTCGCTAGAACTGCTCGCAAGCATGTTCAAGCGTGGCACGCTCGCAAGCGCACTCGTCAAGGCCGTGGGAGCCGACCCCGACCGCGACGATTTCGTGTACGAATACGGGAAATTGGCGAAATGTCTGGCAGAAAATAGGCTATACGGAGTCTAAAAGAATATATTTATTCCTAATGAACAAGACCCTTCCGATTCTCACCGGGCTCATTATCTGCATACAGGCGTTTCTTGCCTGTAGCAATTCCGTTTCGTATTATGCCGCAGAAAACATTACAGAAACGGAAACCATCTCGCAAAAAGAGCCTGCAGAACCAGATACGGTTACTCAAGAGCAAGTTGCAGAACCCGACACGATACTAAAAGACACCGTCGAATGCGACTCTATAGCGGCAGATACCACAGAAGCAGACACTACAGCACCTGCAGATACTACCTCTCCCGCAGATACCACAAAAGCCGATACCGTCGCAATAGACACGTCCGACCAGCGCATTGTCATATGGGGAATGCGCTCCCCCTCCAACAACATATATCTTCTGTATCCAGTTAAAACCTTCTTGACCAAATTCGAAATTGGAGACGTCGTGACCGTAGAAATTGCCGGCTACGACACGCTCGAAATGCCCATAGTTGAATCCACCTACGACGTACCCATTGCCGGGTTCCTAGTTTCAGCAACAGCAGGCTCAGATTACGTGAGCCTAGGAGTCAATAATGGCACTTTTTCCGATATCATCGGAATAACCGACGAAGACGAGCTCATAGAAGTCGTCATGTCCTTGAAAGAAAAGGGTGGCTACCTGCTGGGCATTGAAACCATGCGCCACTCCTTGTATCTGGACACCTACCGCGAAAATTACCCAGACCTTTCAGTTGACGATTTTGCAAACTTCAGGGTCGTCCGCACTACAGGCATGGGTGAAAACAAGCTGTACCGCTCGTCCAGTCCCATCTACATGTACCTCGGGCGAAACTACTATGCCGACTCCCTCGCGAAAGAAGCGGGTGTTGCCACGTTTATCAATTTTGCCGATCAGGAAAAAAACGCCAAATCGTACATGGGTTTCGAGAGTACCTACTACTCGACACAGAACACCATATTCTTGGGAGTGCCTCCAGAATTCTTTTCAAGTTCTTTCCAGGATGGGCTTGTAAAAGGCTTACGCTACATGATCGAGCACGAGGGGCCGTACCTGGTACACTGCACCTACGGCATGGACCGCACCGGATTTTCCATCGCCGTGCTGGAAGCGCTAATGGGAGCGACCGCCGAAGAAATCCAGGCAGACTACTCAAAAACATTCCGCAATTTCTACAACGTCGTCGATGGCAGGCACGTCGCCCTGAGTGAAGAACAAATTGATTTTTTCAAGGCAGTCGTTCTGAGGAATCTAAAGGCCGTCTACCATGCCAAAGGGGTTGACATTCCCAATTCTGGAGACGTGGACTGGGCTAATGCTACGGAGCAATTCCTCGAAAAGCTCGGAATGACACCCCAAGAAATTTCCGATTTGAAGGATCGATTAAAATAATGAAACTGATGCCCACCTGCGAACATGCAAGCAACCGTCTGCCCGCCGCCTTCAAGAAGGCCATCCCGGCAGACGTGCAACAAACGCACCGCGCCTACGATATCGGGGCCCTGCAGGTGTTCCGCAAACTGGTAAAATTCGCCAAGCCCGAGTTCCACTGCGAAGGGAATTTTTCGCGCCTGTTCGTGGACCTGAACCGCACCATCACCAACAAGAGTGCATTCAGTAAGTATTACGACGAACTTGAAACCCGCAACAAGCCTGCCGCAGAAAAAGCGAAAGCGCAGGCCACAAAGTACTGGACGGAATATCGCACAGCCATTGAAAAATTCATAGCAAGTTCGCTGAGCCAGCCGAAGCGTGTTGCAAAATCCGCGCCAACCATCGTTCACCTCGGCATCCACAGCTTTACGCCCATGCTAAACGGCAAAGTTCGCAATACCGACATCGGAATACTGTACGACCCGAGCCGCCCCGCAGAACGCCAGCTTGCGCAGGTCATCAAGGCAGAAATCAAGCGGTTACACCCCGAAATGAAGGTGCGATTCAACTATCCGTACAAGGGAATTTCTGACGGGCTTACCACGGCGCTTCGCAAAAAATTTGGCCCGCAATACGCAGGCCTCGAAATCGAAATCAACCAGAAGTTTTTCCTGTAGGTTTTACTTCTTGCTGCCGCTCACGCGGTATCTGTACTCGCGTCCGTTCTTTTTGTAGCGGACAAATACCGTCTGCTCCTTCGAATCAAAGTAGAGTCTAGGTTTCTGCGAATTCACAACGCGCTTACCCGTAAGAACCGGGTTAACCGTCGTCGAATCGTCCCCGGGGCTTACCGACGTAGAATCGTCCACTACCGCATACCACTTTGCATTCTCGATGCTTGCCGTAGCATCGGTGGGCGGAGTCGTGAGGTTCGCGCCGTAATTCGCATTGGAGAGCATGCCGTCGTCGACCATGCCGTAGAACACTCCCTTCGAGATTTCCTTGGTGAAGTTGTTCTCCAGGTCGCCACGCAGCTGTGCCGTGCCGGAGAGCTTCTTGTCGGCGACGGCCCACATCACGCCATAGACCTGCGCGTTGTCCGTTACCGTCGTGTTCACGATAATCGAGAGCGCGCCGACCTTCGCCTTGCCGGTAATGCTCCCGCTCACGAGCCACGCATCCTCTTCCAGGATGGCATCGTCGCCGATGGTACCGGCGGTTACGAGCGCTCGCCCGCGGACAATAGCGTTCCCGCTGATAGTTCCGCCATCCACGACCGCGAAATCCTCGATTCGCGCGTTTCCCGAAATCGTCCCGCCGTTCACGACCGCATCGGGCCCCACATAAACGGTCGCGTCCACCTTCGCCTTGTTGCTTACCCAGCCCCCGCCATTGGAGTGCTGCGCATAGCCCGATGCCGTCGTACCGTTGTAGCCCGCAGGCTTCCAGAAATCCTTGGTATAGCCCTCGGGAGCGCCGTTTTCGACCTCAATCATGTACGGGTAGCGGTAGATGCTGTAGTAGAACTGGTCCCAGAGAATCGTCTGCATCTCGGTCGGGGTCGCCGTGACAGCCAGCCACAAGGCCTTGTCGCTGTCCTTCGTCTCGATTTCCAGGTTGAATCCCGTGCCGTGTTTCATCTCGCTGTAACGCGGAGTGCCGTCCGAACCCTCGGCGACAAGCCCTACCGTCCAGCCCGATGCGGGGTCCGGAAGCTTGTCCGGAGAGAAATTGCACCAGTTGTAACTCTTGCCCATATACCAGTCGGTATTGTCACCAAAGCAAGTGTACCCGTTGACCGTCTTCTTGTCCTGAACAACCCCGCGGAACTTGACCGTCACCTTCCCCGCCTTTTCCGGGTAGATGCGCACCAGGTTGTACCCCCAGCGCTGCGGCGCCCAGTAAGAAGGCGAAATGTAGCGGTCGGCGCATTCCTCGCCCGTCGCGCACTCCATCTTGTCCAACATGGTCACACGCGGGTGCCTGCGGTACATGTCGCCCCAGCCGCTACTCGTACGGCGAGTCTTGAACTCGTAATCGCCCCAGGTATTCTTGTAAAGTTTCTTCTTCGCAGGCGCATATTCGAGCGTCGCGTTCTTCATCGCGAACTTACCGAACTGTTCATTCAATTCTTCGAGAGTCCAGCCGTAAGCCATCAGCATCGCGCTGAACGGCGTCTGTTCCATACGCCCAGCCTCACCGTCACGGATAGACTCCGTCCACATGCGGTTCACCTTCTGTACGCCCTCGTATCCGCCACCGAATTCCTCCTTCAGGTGTTCCATGAACTGCCAATTGCAGTAACGGTCACGCGTGGAGCCGTAATACAGGTACGGGAAGTTGATGAGCGCCTCGGAGCAGTAATGCGCATCGCCCGAATTCACCTGGTGCGCCATCCAGTTCGCATGCGATTCCGCAATCCAGCCCGTATGGCTGTTGTTGCCCATCCAGCCCGCGACACTCTGCAAGCCATGCGCGTATTCGTGCGCCAGGCCCCAGTAATCCGTGAGAGCGCCACTCCCGAGCCAGAGCCCCGGAGAACACTCGCCACTTTGGCAGGCCTCGGTGTTCCCGCCACCATAAAGAGCCCCCATCTTGGAACTTTCGAAAATATAGGCGACGCTCTTGAGTTTTGTCGTCGCATTGCTCGGCTGCGGGTACATCCACTTGATGGAATCGTGATAGAACGAGAAAACACCCTCGAGCGTCTTGATGGCGGCCTGCGCGTCGGCATCGGAAATCGACACGTTGTTCGCGCTCCCGTCATCGAACGTAGCCTTCTTGCAGACCTCGAAATGGTCCGAAGAAGCGATAAGCGTGTGCCCGTTCTGCGTGCATACGCCCTTCCAGTTTATCGACTGCGCCACAGATACGCCCGCAAATGCGGCAAGCGAAAGGGCAATCCCAACCAACATCCTACACGTTTTCATACTATGAATATATCCTTTTTTATGTAAAAACGAAAAGCGGGCCTTTCAAGCCCGCACAAAAGTGTGTAAAAAGCGTGCAGAATCCGCTAGCGGCCCAGTTTCTTGAAGTCGGGCGTGAGCTTAGCGCAGGCGCTGTCCTTCGGGGCGCTGCGGTACAGCACGAGTTCCTTCTCGAAGAATCCCTTCGTAGAGGCGCTCACGCTCCACTTGGCCCCCGCGGGGCAATTTTCCAGCGGGACCTTCGACACCGCCGTAAAGCGGCCGCCCGTTACCTTGTATTCAAAAGCGCTTGTCGAAAGCGTATCGGGAATCTGCAGGGCCGCCGCATTGCCAATCGCCTTGCTCGACGCATAGAATGCCTTCTGGGCATCCATGTACTGAATCGCCTTCTGCTGCATCTCCGCGATGGAATCGGAAACCGACGCGGCCTTCACCGTCTCGTGGCAACTGCGCACCGCAAATACGGCAATCACGATTCCAAGCACCACAGCGCAGGGGAGCGCAATCTTCTTGAGCGGAATGTTCCCGACCTTCGCAAGCACTTCGCGCAGGGATTCATCCGACTCCTCCGAGGCGGCCTCGCCCGTTTCCCACTTGAGGAGTTTCAATGCCACGAGCACATGCACGAACTGCTTGGGCAATGCAAGCCCCAGCACCGCAATCACGAGCAGGACAATCGCAATCACCATAAATACGGTCAGCGCGCTCTCGGCATTCGGCAGAAGGTCCTGGACCTCCTTGAGGAGTTTGAGCAACTGACGATCTTCCGCAAAGTTCTGCGAGGCGAAGCGTCCGGTAAAGTTGTTGTAGCGGGCAAGCCCGAGTTTAACACCATCGGCAGCCATCACGAGTACGGCAGAAAGCAGGCGTTCCAGGAACAGGAACACCATGCCCACCAGGGCAATCATGCTGGCAATCAGCCGCGCCGTCCTTACCGGGGTCAAGCCATTAATCTTCTTTTCTTCATTCATCTGCCAATGGATCCTTCGACTACGGGCTTCGCCCTTCTACCCAAAGGGCATAACTCAACTACAGAACTAAAGTTCTAAGTTTCGTATAGCTCAGGATGACACTGCGTGTCATTTAGAGGCTCCCGCAAGTTCCTTCGCGAGTTTCTTCGCTGTGGTAAAGTCAGCCTTGCCGGTACCGAGCTTCGGAACCTTCTCCACCGCGAACGCCACCGCAGGCAGCATAATCGGCGGGAATCCGCTTGCGCGCAGTTCCGAAAGCACGTCCTTCGGGTCCTTATCACCCTGGTAAAGGAGCACGATCTTCTCGCCCTTCGCGGAATCCGGAATCGAGGTCACCACGTAGTCACAGCCCTCGAGTACCGGCGTATCCTGAATCTTCTTCTCGACGGCACCGAGGCTCACCATCTCGCCACCAAGTTTGGCAAAGCGGCTGTAGCGGTCCACAATCGTAAGGAAGCCATCCTCGTCAAGGAAGCCCTTGTCGCCCGTGCGGTAGTAGCGCTTGCCGTTGATCATCGTAATCACGCTGTTGGTGCGTTCCTCGTCCTTGAGGTAGCCCACCATCACCTGGCAACCGCCGATGAGGATCATGCCCGCCTCGCCCGTCGGCAGCGGCTCGTTCGTATCGGGGTCCACAATCAGGAACTGCGAGCCCGGGAGCGCCATGCCCACGGTACCCGGCTTGTTGTTCACCTGCATGGTCATGTAGTCGCTGTGCAGGTTGTTCTCAGTATTGATAGATGCCACCGGGGCAGTTTCGGTACAGCCGTAGCCCTCGTAGATTTCCTTACCGAACTTGAGGCGGAACGCCGTCGCAAGTTCAGGGCGCAGGGCCTCGGCACCAGCGATAATCAGGCGCACGTACTTGAGCGCCATCGGGTGCACATAGCGGCTAATCGTAAACGCACGCAAGAATGTCGGAGTCGCGACAAACGCCGTAACGCGGAATTCCGCACACACGCGGGCCATCGTTTTCACGTCGGTCGGGTCGGCCACGGTCACAATCGGGCAGCCTTCCGTGAGGTTCAAGAGCGTAGTCACCGTAAGGCCAAAGCTATGGAACAGCGGGAGTTCCGAAAGCATCACGTCGGCGCGGGTCACGTTGAAAATACAGGCGAGCTGCTGGATATTGCCCATCAGGTTCCTGTGACTCAGCATAACGCCCTTCGGCGTGCCCTCGGAGCCCGAACTGAACATGATAGCGGCGATATCATCAAGCTTGACACGCTTGCGGAAGCAGAACTTGATGAACCAACTCGGCATCAAGATGCAGAACACTATAAAGAACGCTATCTTCGCCTTCGGGATAACCTTCATGAAGTCTTCGGCGTAGAATATGCGGAGCTTGTCGCTTGCAATCTTCGAGTAGTCGTTGCCGCGCATCTTGAGCTTCTCGACAAACTGCCTGCTCGTAATCACCGTCTTCACGTCGGCGCGGGCGGCACAGAACTTCACGTTGTCCACCGACGAGGTGTAGTTCAGGTTCACGTTCGTCTTGCCCAGGAGCCAGAGTGCCAAGTTCACGATGACGCCCGCCGGGCTCGGCGGCAACATAATACCAACGTTCTTCTCCTCGGGGCCAAGAATCTTCTTCAGGTGCCTGCTGAACGCGATGACGGCACCCATCAGCTTGAAGCCGGAGAAATGCCCGCCGTCGGGGTTGTATATGGCAGGACCATGCTTCACGTACTTCTTGTAGGTACGGATCCAGCAGTCGCCAATCGGCTTCACGAACGAAACCGCATAGTTCCACGCACTAATCGAGATGTTGCGGATGATGGTGCGCACCTCGTTTGCAGGCGTCGTCGCCGGGATGGACTCGCCAAACGCGACCGTCACGGTACGTTCCGCAGAGGCGCCGTACATGTTGGAACCGCTATAACTGTAGTTGGAGCCCCACAGGCCCTGGATGTAGAACGGCACCACTGCCGCATCCGTGCCCTCCACGGCCTTTGAGTAGTCGATGCTGAAGGGTTCCACGTGCGGAGAACGGGCCACCTCGCCCGTCGGGAAAATCACCACCGCATGGCCCGCCATGAGCTTCTCGTGAATCTTCTTCATGGCGTCTTCGGGGTGGCGGTTATCGATACGGATGCTCCCCAAGCGCTTAAGCATGGAGCGCAGGTACCACTTCTCGAAATGGTCCTTGTTGCTAGCGATGCACAGCGGGCGCGGGCAGGCCATCTGCACCATCGCCCAGTCGATAAAGCTGTGGTGGTTACCGACCAGGAGCACCGGACCGTCGTTCGGGATATTGCCCACGTTGAGCACGCGAATCTTGTAACGGCTGAACACCAGGCGCAACAGCGAGCGGACAAGCGCCTGCGGAAGGTTCAAGATAGACCAGTAGAACACTCCCACCGAAATGAGCGCAAGGCCAATAAAGTAATACGGCGGCTCAAGCGATGTAAAGCGCACCAAGCTCGAATAGATGAACAGGAACACCACGAGCACAAGGGCCTGTATCATGTTCGCAAGGGCAATGACCCAGCCCGAATTGTTGGGACGGGTGTTGTACTGCAACAAAGCATTCACCGGAACGAGGAACATGCCGCCGAAGATACCGATAGCCGTGTAGAGGATAGAAAGCGCCACCGGGTGCACAAAGAACGGGATAAGGAACATGGTAAGCGAAGCGCCAATCATGCCGAGCGGCACAAAGCCCGTCTCGATAAAGTCCTTGGAATTATGCGCCGCAATGATAGACCCCACCACGAGGCCCGCAACGGCAAACGCGAGGTAGTTCTGCAACACGTTGACGGCCTGCGAGCCCGAAACATCCTGGAACACGAGCGTGAACACCTGGGCGAGCGCCCAGAACATCGAAAGCGCGATAATAGAGGCACGGAGAGTGCGATGACGCCAGCCGAAACTCAGACGACGACGAGCAACGGAGAACTTGATGTTCTTGTCGTTGTACTTGACCTTCGGGATAAGGAAGCTCGCGACCGTACCGAGTATGCTCACCGTAACGAGAATCCACGGAATAACGACCGACTTCGAAATCAGGACGCCGACAGCCTCGTAGCGGACAAGCGCATTCAGGTCAATCAGGTTCACGCCCACAATGGCAAGCCAACTCGAGACGATAATGCCTATCAGTGAGAAAATCTGCAGGAATGCGTTCGCGTAACTAAGGTTATGGACACCAAACATCTCGCGGACAATGGCGTACTTGGCGGCACTATGGACTGCAAAACCCGAGGAAAGGCCAATGGTAAGCCAGAAGGCGACACGCGGGCAACCGCACGTAACGAGCACCGCCTGTGCCGTAACAAAGAGTGTCATAAAGAGCGAGGACCAGGCCAGCACCTTGTTCTTGGAGAACCTGCTGGTGAAGAACCCCGCAGGCCAGATCATGACTACGTAGGGGGCGATAAAGAAGATCTGGAGCATGAACGTCTGCCAGGTCTGGCCACTCTCCGCGTTGCTAAAGGAACCCGAAAGGATCTTCTGGGCGTAGATGAACACGCCCACCTGCACAAACACCGTCGCGATAATCGATAAGAAATAGCGGACGGAACCTTTAACTTTCCACATTTTTCATCCCTTGTAAAACAGGATACAATTTACTGCCCCCAAATTTAGAAAAGTAGCCCACACTTTCTAAAAAGGGCACTAAAAGTCAGGTAAGAAAAACACGCGGGAGGGGCCCCCGCTCGGAGTTGCGAAGGCCGCACGGGCCCCTCCCTGCACCCTCCCCATCATGGCGCAAGCGCCAACCTTACGGCTCGGCCATAGCCATACAAGTATGGCTGCGGCACTCGCCTTGACCGGTGGTGGCCGACGCCTTCCATACGTTAAACTGCATCGTTTATTGCTGAAATTAAACGATGCAGTTCAAATATCTAGAATGTTTATTTTTGGAGAAAAAAAGAAGTTGCAGGGCTAGCCTTTCATCAATTTCTCAATTTCCTTGATTTCCCTAGGAATTGCGATAGAGATGTTCTCAAAGCCGTTCTTCGTGATGAGCAAGTCGTCCTCGATGCGGATGCCGATCTGCTCACAGTAGCGCTTACCGCCTATCGTGGCCTCAAAGTGCCCGTAGAGCCCCGGCTCGCACGAAATAAGCATACCCGGTTCAAGGACGCTATCCAGCGAACGTGACCCGGGAGCCCCCTCGTGAATCTGCTCGCCAATAAAGTGGCTTACCCCATGCGGGCGCATCTCATAAAGCAACTTGTACTTACCCTTGGCGCCCTTCACCAGGCGGGTCTCGAGTTCACGCATAATGAACTCCCAGGGGATACCCCCGATTTCACGCAAACTAACGCCGGGCCTTACCGCCTTCTGGTACTCGCGGGCGGAATCGAGCACAATCTGGTAGAGCATCGCCTGCAGCGGGTCAAACCTGCCCGATGCAGGAATCGTGCGGGATATATCGCTGTGGAGCGTACCGTACCGCACCCCGAAATCGAGGAGGATCAGGTCGTTCCCGTTAATTTGTTCGTCATTCTTCACGTAGTGCAGGCAACAGGCGTTCGCGCCACCCGCACATATCGTCGGGAAGGCAAGGTCGCCATCGCTACGCATCTGCATCTCGTAGTTGAGCGTGAGGTACAGTTCCCGCTCGTTCTTAAAGCCCTTCACCTTCGGGAGCACCGCCCTAAAGGCCTTCTCGGTCGCCTCCTGCGCTACGCGGGCATCCGCAATGCGCTCCGGCCCGAGCACGAGCCTATCTTTCCAGTGCAGTTCGGCAACGGAACGCAGCTTTATCGAATATCTCGACATGAACGGCCTGTACTTGCGGTAGAACCTGTCGTTATGGTCATCCTTGAGCGTATCGAAATAGAGTGCGTAGGCAAAGCCCTTATTGACGTACTTCTTGCAAAGGCCCTCAAGCACCGCCTCGAATTCCTCGACCGGCCTCACATCCCTGATTCCCGTCAGCCTCGCGACATCGCTATCCTTTTTCAGGTACCCGAGGCGCTTGCCCACCCAGAATTCGCGGAAGGGGTTCTTGCGCGGCACGAACAGAATTTCCGACTTGCTTTTCGGGTCCAGCACCAGGTAACAGCCCGCCTGGTTCACGCCCGTAAGGTACAGGAACGACGGTTCCTGCACAAAGCGCGTCCAGGTCTCGGTAAAGGCCTCCTCGCTCCCCGGGTCTATCGGCATACCCGAAAAAATGCAGAAGGAGTCGAGATTTTTGAGCATAAACTGCCGGCGGCGGGCATAAATGGCCCTGGAATCGTAATCCGGCGACGAAATAAAGACCTGCGAATAGGCCTTTTTAAGGTTTTCGAGCGTTTGCATGTATAAAATTTACCTTTTTTACACTTTTTTCTCCATAAATTATATACATTTTAGGCATCACAGACTAGAATGGAGCCTGAACAAATGTCTCTTACAAAAAAATGGAAACTTATCCTTGCCTCTCTTTCTTTTGCACTCTTGACCGCCTGTGCCGGTTCTTCCGGTGGTAGCGACGACAGTGGCTACGCTGATGACGGTGACGATGCCGCCGCCGTGTCTGGTGGTAGCAGCAAGAAGGCCGCAGCCCCCAAGGAAGTTATTGACGAAAACAAGCTGAAGAAGACCGAAGACGAAGCCATGGCCGCTACCGAAGAAAACCATAAGCTCCGCAAGGAAATCTTCGAGGCCAAGAATAAACTCGGTATTCCTGTGGAACGTCCCGACGCCGAGTAGGCAACTTGGAACATTATTCCATATCAGATAACCTGAAGCGAATGATTTCAGGTGAAAACGAAGCGGTTTTCCGGTTACTGGAGAGCCGTTTTTGCGTTGAAATACAAACAAGGCTTCCTGGGCTCAATATTGTCGAGGGCAAAAAAGCCGATACCCAGGGCTTGTTTGCCGTGCTCGACCAGCTCAAGAAGGTGGCAAAGCAGGGCGACATCCTCACCGCAGCCGAAGTGGAGCGCCTCCTAGGCGGCCCCCAACCCCAGAACGTGAACGAACTGGAAGGCATTCCGACCGAGCCCATCATCCGTAACCGGTTCGGCGTCGCGATTGCGCCCAAGACCCGCTCGCAGGTCGAACTGGTGAAGGCGGTCGCGAAAAACGACGTCATATTCGCGAAGGGGCCCGCCGGTACTGGCAAGACTTTCCTCGCCGTGGCCCTCGCTGTCGCAAGCCTCGAGAACCGCGAAGCCGAACGCATCTGCCTGGTCCGCCCGGCAGTCGAGGCGGGCGAAACCCTCGGCTTTTTGCCCGGCGACCTCAAGGAAAAGATAGCCCCCTACCTCCGCCCCATCCAGGACAGCCTCTCCGAACTCCTGCCGGCAGAAAAACTCCGCCGCTACGAGGAAACGGGCGCCATAGAGGTGGCCCCGCTCGCCTACATGCGCGGGCGCACGCTCAAGCGTGCCTTCATTATCCTCGACGAGGCGCAGAACACGACCGTCGCGCAGATGAAGATGTTCCTCACGCGCCTCGGCCCGCACAGCAAGGCCATCATAACGGGCGACACCTCGCAGGTCGACCTCGCGAAGGGCGAAGAGTCCGGCCTCAAGCACGCCATGCGCATACTTTCGGGCATACACGGAATCGCGCAGATTACCTTTGGCGCGACCGACGTGCTGCGTCACCCGCTCGTGAAAGACATTCTCCTCGCCTACGAACAAAAGGAAACGAGAAAATGAAAAAGAAGCAAAAAAGGTTACACCTCGTTATCGGATGGGTGCTCATAACAGCGCTCGCCATCTTCCTTTTCCCCGACAAGAACATCGCCCTGCAGGCAGAACACCCGCACCTGGGCCAGTTGAGCACGCGCACCATCGTGTCTACGCTCAAGTTCGACATTCCCAAGTCCAAGCAGGAGATCGAAGCCGAGCGCCAGCGCGCCGAAGAGAAGGTGAGCGCAATCTTCGGGTACAACACCGACGAGACAAACCGCATCAGCGAAGACCTCAAGCAATACCTGCAGAAACTAGCCCAGTACGGCTACCTGCAGGCACAGATTAGCGCGAACGGGGCAAACAGCGAGAACAGCGACTCCCTGCAGCGCAAGGTGCAGCAGGCAAGCCGCATCTACGAGACATTGAAGCAGCGCATATCCGTTACGGCAATCCGCCCGCTCAGCCAGAACTCTAAGGCGCGCGACTCGCTCCTCGCGATATTCAACCGCATGCTCGAAAAGGGCGTTTCCAACACGCTCATCGCAAAGACCGAAACCGAAGTGCAGCTGTTCAGCAACAACTACAACCTGCAGAACACGAAGGCACTCATCTACAACAAGCCCACAGTCTCGCTCATCAAGGATAGCGAAGAGAACACGCTTGAAGTGAGCGAGATCCAGCCCATCCAGCGCCGCATCGAAGAGGCGTTCAGCCAACTGCAGCGCGCATTCCCCACCGAACAGGGCCTGCAGAGCGCATTCTATGAGATCCTCTACGTGTTCACGCTCCCCAACGTGTTCTACCTCGAAAAGGAGACACTCGCCCGCAAGCAGGAAGCCCGCAACAAGGTTACCCTCATCAAGGGTATGGTCCCGCGCGGCGTCGAAATCGTAGCACAGGGTACACCCGTGACCAAGGAAATCCTCGAAAAGCTCGAGGCCTTCCAGCAGGCTCAGCAGAAAGAAGAAAACGCACGCACGCTTACCGCCCCCTACGGCCAGATGCTAGTGTTCTTCATCATCATTACCGTGCTGTTCTGCTTCTTCGCATTCTCCACGGCCACCAAGTCGCTGCGCACTCCGCGCCAGCTCTGGAGCCTCATGGCGCTCATCGCCCTCCAGCTCGCGGTATTCTGGCTCATGCACAACTTCTCGGGTAGCCTCAACAAGCTCGAGATGATGCCGCTCCCCGAGGGCATCGACCTCATGTGGGTGTACCCGTTCGCGCTCACGCCCGTCATTGCGATGGTGCTCTACGAACAGCGCGTAGGCATTGCCTTCAGCGCATTCTCGTCCATCATCTTCGGTATCCTGAACGGCTACGACCTCGCCGCAATGGTCGCCGTGTTCTGCGTGCTATCTATCCTCACCTCCCCGCTCATGCGCATCCGCTACCGCATCCAGTTCATCTGGTCCATCATCGCAGGCATCGTGGGGCTTGCAGGCGCCATCTGCGTCATGTTCCTGCTGCGTAACCGCATGGGAGTCATTCCCTTCTACCAGACGCTTATTGCGGGCTCCGTGAACATCATGATCTGCACGGCGATTGCCTCCGTGTTCTTTATCCACCTTATCGAGCGCATCTTCGGCATCACGACCGTCCTTACGCTCATGGAAATGTCCGACTTCAACCGTCCGGCGCTCAAGCGCATCTCCGAACTTGCCCCGGGTACGTTCCACCACAGCATCCAGGTGTCCAACCTCGCCGAGAAGGTCGCCGACAGTATCGGCGCTGATTCGCTGCTGGTGCGCGTCATGGCGCTCTACCACGATATAGGCAAGACGACACGCCCCGAGTACTTTACCGAGAACCAGAAGCAGGGGATCAACCCGCACGACGACAACAGGCCGGAATACTCCGCCTCCATCATCGTCAGCCACGTCGAGAACGGCGCGATGCTCGCGAAGGAATACAAGCTGCCCGATATCGTTACCGCAGGTATCCGCGAGCACCACGGCACCACGCTCATACAGTACTTCTACTACAAAGCTGTCGAACAGGCCAAGGCCGAAGGCAAGATCGTCGACGAGGCCAAGTTCCGCTACAACGGGCCCAAGCCGCAGACCAAGGAGACGGCAATCCTCATGCTCGCCGACATCATCGAGGCGACAAGCCGCTCCATGACCGACCAGAGCCCCGAGGCCATTGCCGACATGATCCACAAGACCATCCACGGCAGGTTCGATGAAGGGCAGTTCAGCGAGTGCGACCTTTCCATCAGGGAACTCTTCAAGCTCGAGAAGGAATTCCTGCATAGCCTAGACGGCACGTTCCACACCCGCGTCAAGTACCCCGGCCAGAAATAATTACTAGTTCGGAGTTACTGGTCATCCTCCGCAAGGAGGATCCATACAGTTCAGCACCATCTCTTGTTGAAGTCGAAGGATCTAGACCAGAACAACGCAATATTTTTCTTAAAAAAAGAGGGAAAAAGGCGTTTTTTCACTTGACAGAACGGTAAAAGGTTTATATATTTGGCACGTTGATTGAGAAATCAGTCAAACCACCTGGGGTGGTAGCTCAATTTTGGTTAGAGCACCGGCCTGTCACGCCGGAGGTTGCGAGTTCAAGCCTCGTCTATCCCGCGATAAAACCCTCTCGAAAGAGAGGGTTTTTCGTTTATTAAGCGAATGCTCCGCAGCATCATAAGCACAGGCAGTATTCCCAACACACAAGTCTTTCTATAGATACAGAAAACCCGCGCCATAAGCGCGGGTTTAAAGTTTCATTACTGCCTAAGGGCTACCTTTTCTTCTTTTTCTTCTTGCCCTTCTTGTCTTCCTTAGCCGGCTTTTCTTCTTCCTTCTTCGGTTCCTCGGCCTTCGGGGCAGGCTTCTTTTCGCCGCCACGCAGGTCCTTCATCTTGAAGGTCACGTTGATTTCGGCAGTCTCGACCTTGGAGTAGACTCCACCCGGGTCCTTCACCTTGAAGGTGAATTCGTCGAGGCCGGAGAATCCCTTGTTCGGCGTGTAGGTGAAGCTACCGTCGCGTTCGTTCAGGTCAATCTTGCCGTTGCGCGGACGCTGCACCAGCTGGGCCGATACAGGCTTCTCGCCATCCGGGTCAAGCACGCCGGCGAACAGGCCTTCGGAAGCGGGCACCTTGAGCACTTCGCCTTCCTGGGTCATATACGTCTGGGACTTCGCAACCGGCGGGTCGTTCACCGCAATCACCGTGAAGGTGGCTGTCTTCGATGCCTTCGCGCCTTCGGGGTCAGTGACCGTGAAGGTAATGCGTTCCGGCTTGCCGTTCCAGTTCTCGTGCGGCTGGGCGACAGTAATCGTCCTCTTGAACTTGTCATGCTTCACATCAAGGAACTTGTTGCCAGTCCAGCTCCACTTGAGCTCTTCAGGCCTGTGGTCCTTGTCGCGGGCATACTGATCGGTCTTGAGTACCACAAGCACGCCGTGGTTGTCGTCTTCCTTGATGGTGAAATCTTGCATGTCACGCATCACCGGAGCGGCGTTCACATGCTTCACCACAAACTTCACCACGGTCTTGTCCATACCACCGGACGGGTCCTGAGCCATGAACACGAGCGTTTCTTCGCCGAACCAATCCTGCTTCTTGGGCTTCACTACGGCTTCGCGGCCACCAGAAATCATCACGTCGAGCATCTTGGCACCCGTCACCTTCCACTTGATTTCGTGCGGCTTGTGGTCGGGGTCGCTCACGTACTGGTCGAGCTTGATAGGCTTGAAGGACTTGCCTTCAAGCGTTTCCTGGCCCGGGATTTCCTTCACGACCGGCGGGTCGTTCACCGGCTTCACGGTGTACTTCACGTTCACGGAGGCCTTTTCGCCCGACGGGTCAAACACGTTCACCGTCACGGTTTCAGTACCATACCAGAACTTGTTCGGCGTTTCGCAGGTCAGCACGCCCTTGTCGCTGATGTTGAAGATAAGTTCATGCTTCGTCGGAGCGGCTTCCGGTTCGGCAGCCTTGCCCTTCTTACCCTTCTTGGCAGGGGCATCCTTGGCACCCGGCTTGTCGTTATCGAGCGTCCACTTGAGTTCGCTGAGCTTGTTATCCGGGTCGTTCACCACCTTGCTGAAGTCGAACGGCTGGAACTGCTTCTTTTCTTCAATAACGAACGGCTGCACCGGCTTGAGGGTCGGCGGGTCGTTCACCGGAGTCACCTCGAAGGTAGCGGTCTTGGAGGCAGATGCGCCAGACGGATCCTTCACAGTGAACGTGATGGTTTCCTTGCCGAACCAGTTCGGGTTCGGGGTCACCACCATGCCACGGCTACCCTTGATATCGACCTTCAGGTCCTTGTTGCCAGAAACTGACCACTTGAGTTCAGCAGGCTTGTTATCCGGGTCGGTCGCAGCCTTCGAGAGGTCGATCGGCTCGAACTTTTCCTTTTCCTTGATCTTCTGGCCCGGGATGTTATGCACAACCGGCGGGTCGTTCACCGGAGTCACTTCGAAGGTAATCTGCACAGATGCCTTGGCGCCTTCCGGGTCAAGCACGTCGACCTTCACCTTCTCGGTACCGCTCCAGAACTTGTCCGGAGTCGTGACCACGAGTTCCTTCTTGCTATTCACGGAGGCCTTCAGAGAGCGGGTTGCGCCCACCTCGAACTTGAGGGCACCGAAGGCATGGTCCGGATCAGACACGAACTGCGAGAGGTCGATAGGCTTGAAGTGTTCCTTCTCCTGGATAGACTGGATAGGAATCGGCTTGATTACCGGAGCGTCGTTCACGGATTCCACCGTGAAGGTTGCGGTCTTCGAGGCCTTCGCGCCTTCCGGGTCAGTCACAGTGAAGGTCACATTGCGTTCGCCATGCCAGTACTGGTCGGCAATCTTGATGCGGGCAATGTTCCTGTTGTCGATTTCCACCTGGAAGTCGTCAGCCGGGGCCGGAGCCGGAGCGGCTTCTTCTTCCTTCTCTTCCTTGGCACCCTTCTTGCCCTTCTTAGCGGGTTTCTTCGGGGCAGCCTTCTTCGGAGCGGGGGCAGCACCACCGGCCTTGGCGACCGTAGCCGTCCAGGTCAGTTGTTCAGGCTTGTGGTCCGGGTCCTTCACGAACTTGTTCAGGTCGATTTCCTTGAACTGGCCCTTCTCCTTGATCTTCTGGCCCTGAATGTCCTTCATTTCCGGAGCGTCGTTCACGGAGGTAATCTCGAAGGTCACCGTCTGCGAGGTTTCCGCACCGTCCGGGTCCTTCACGATAAGCACCATCGTCTCGGGGGCGCACCAGAAGTACTTATCCGGGGCAGAAACCGTAAGGATACGGCTCGAAGAAATTTCAGCCTTGAGTTTCTTGTTACCGGAGATGCTCCAGGAGAGTTCGTTCGGCTTGTTATCCGGGTCCTTCACGTATTCATCAAGCTTGATCTGCTTGAACTGTTCCTTTTCCTTGATTTTCTGGTCAGGAATCTTCTTCGCGAGCGTCGGCGGGTCGTTCACGCGGGTCACCTCGAAGGTCATCTTGTGGTTGGCAGAAGCGCCTTCCGGGTCGGTGACCGTGAACGTGAGCATCTCGCGGCCAGACCACTGCGGGTCAGGCACGGCAACGATCACCGTGTTGTCCTTGCGGATATCGACCTTCAACTGCTTGTTGCCAGAGACAGTCCACTTGAGGCTCGATGCCGGGTGGTCCGGGTCGTTCGCGAGGCTTGCGAGGTCAATCGTCTTGAAGCGGCCACCTTCGCGGATGGTTTCACCCTGCGGGGCCTTGTCCGAAATCTTCGGCGCGTCGTTGATGGAGCGCACCTCGAAGTGAGCGGTCTTCGAGACCTTCGCGCCTTCCGGGTCAGTAGCCGTGAACGTGATGCTTGCGGCTCCGTTCCAGTACTTGTTCGGAATCTCGATGGTCGCGACCTGCTGGGCGTCAATCTTCACCTTGAGAGATTCGCCTGCAGGAGCCTTCTCCTCTTCCTTGCCCTTCTTGCCCTTCTTCGGAGCGGCGGCAGCGCCGGCCTTCGCAGGCTTCACATCGAAGCTCCACTTGAGTTCGGAAGTCTTGTGGTCCGGGTCCTTCACGAGGTCAGCTAGCTTGATGGGCTGGAACTGCTTCTTCTCGTCGATGGACTGGTCCTTGAGTTCGCGCACGAATTCAGGAGCGTCGTTCACGGATTCCACAGTAAAGGTAACAGTACGGCTGTCGCTTGCACCTTCCGGGTCGGTCACAGTGAACTTGACCTTCTCGGAGCCGTGCCAGTTCGGGTTCGGCTGCACAACAGTCACCTTGTGGCTGCCATCCATCTGCACCTTGAGTTCCTTAGCACCTTCGATCTTCCACTTGAGCTTGTTCTTCGGGTGGTCGAGGTCATCCACAAAGTTGTCGAGTTCGATCGGCTTGAACTGGCCCTTTTCCTTGATGGTCTGGTCGACGATATCCTTCATCACCGGCACGTCGTTGATGGACTTCACGGTGAAAGTCACCTGGGTCTTGGCGGTAGCGCCTTCCGGGTCGCTCACGGCGAAGGTCACCTTCTCGGTGCCGTTCCACATCTTGTTCGGGGTCTTGATGGTAGCCTTGCCATCCTTGGCGATATCAATCTTCAGTTCCTTGGTACCAGTCACTTCAATCTTCAACTTCTCGAACGGATGGTCCGGGTCCTTGATGATGGAAGCGAGGTCAATCGGAGCGAATTCCTGCTTCTCTTCGATGGTCTGGTCGTCAATCTTGCCGATGGTCGGAGCATCGTTCACGGAGGTCACGGTAAAGAGTGCGGTGCAGGTAGCCTTGCCGCCTTCCGGGTCTTCCACCTTGAACGTAATCTCTTCTGCACCGTTCCAGTTCTTGTCCGGAATGATGATACGGGCCATACGGTTCTCGACCTTCACGGAGAGCTTCGGGGTGTAACCCTTCGGAGCGCCCTTGGCGGCCTTCACGTCGAAACTCCAGGTGAGCTGTTCGGGCTTGTGGTCCGGGTCGCTCACGATGTCGGCGAGGTTGATAATCGCGAATTCACGCTTTTCAGGAATCGTCTGATCCTTGATGGGCTTCGTGAACACCGGCAGGTCGTTCACAGATTCCACAGTGAACTTGACCTTGCGGGAATCAGATGCACCTTCCGGGTCAGTAACGGTGAACGTGACAGTCTCTTCGCCATGCCAGAACTTGTTCGGGGCGGTAACGGTCACCACGCGCTTGCTGTCCATCTGGACCTTCAGGTCCTTGTTGCCGGAGAACGTCCACTTGAGCTTGGAGTTGTCGTGGTCCTCGTCCTTCACGAAGTCGTCGAGGGCGATGGTCTTGAACTGTTCCTTCTCCTTGATCTTCTGGCTCGGGATATCCTTCATCACCGGCACGTCGTTGATGGACTTCACGGTGAACACGGCGTCGGTCTTGGCAGAGGCGCCTTCCGGGTCGGTCACGGTGAAGGTCACCTTTTCAGAACCGTTCCACATCGGGCTCGGCGTCTTGATGGTAGCAACACCGGCCTTGTCGATATCGATCTTCAACTGCTTGTTGCCGGCAACGGTCCACTTCAAGTCCTTGAAGTCGTGGTCGGCATCGCTTGCAAGTTCAGCAAGGTTCACAGAATTGAACTGCTGCTTTTCTTCGATCATCTGGTCCGGAATCTTCTTGAGCACCGGCACGTCGTTCACGGAGGTCACGGTGAACACGGCCTTGGAGGTAGCCTTGGCGCCTTCCGGGTCGGTCACGGTGAAGGTAATTTCTTCGGCACCGTTCCAGTGCTTGCTCGGGATAATAATCTTTGCGACCTGCTGGGCATCGATTTCGACGTTCAGGCCAGTCTCCTTCTTCTTGGAACCCGGAGCAGGCTTCACTTCCACGCTCCAGGTCAGTTCGGAGGCCTTGTTATCCATATCGCGCACCATCTCACCAAGCTTGATGGGCTGGAACTGTTCCTTTTCCTTGATGGTCTGCGGGTTCACCTGCTTTACGAATTCAGGCACGTCGTTCACGGATTCCACCGTGTAGGCCACGGAGCGTTCGTCGGTAGCGCCTTCCGGGTCGGTCACCTTGATGGTGAGCGTTTCGGAGCCGTTCCACTGCGGGCTCGGCGGAGTCACCTTCATCACGCGGTTGCCATCCACAGAAACCTTGAGTTCGCGGTTGCCCGTGATGGTCCACTTGAGCTTGGCCTTGTCGTGGTCGAGGTCGTCCACATACTTGTCGAGTTCAACAGGCTTGAATTCCTGCTTTTCCTTCACGGTCTGTTCCGGGATATCCTTCATGACCGGCGGGTCGTTGATGGACTTCACGGACAGTTTCACGGAGGTCTTCGCGACTCCCCCATCCGGGTCGGTCGCAGTGAACGTGACGGTCTCGGAACCATTCCAGAGTTCGTTCGGGGTCTTGAACGTGACCTCGCGGGTCTTCTGGTTGATGTTGACCTTGATATCCTTGTTGCCGGAAACCTCGACCTTCAGCTTGGAGATGTCGTGGTCCGGGTCAGAGAGGTATTCGTCAAGCACGATGGAGGAAAGTTCGCTCTTTTCCTCGACTTCCTGGTCCGGAATCTTGGTGAACACCGGCTTGTCGTTTATAGAATTAACAGTGAGCGTAACGGCCTGCTTGATGGAAGCGCCTTCCGGGTCAGTGCAGGTGAACGTTGCAATGGCGGTACCATTCCAGTAAGTATCCGGAATCTCGATGGAGGCCACGCGGCTTTCATCGATGTTCACGTTGAGCGTGCCGGACTGCGGTTCCTTGCCCTGGTGCTTCACGTCCACATCCCAGGAGAGTTCGGAATTCTTGTGGTCGGCATCCTTCACGTATTCGTCCAGTTTAATCTTCTGGAACTGCTTCTTCTCGTCGATCGTCTGGTTCGGGATCTGCTTTGCAAATTCCGGCTTGTCGTTCACGGAGTTGACAGTGAACGAGGCTTCGGATTCGGCACAGGCGTTAGCCGGGTCGCATACCTTGAACTTGAGCGTCTCGGAACCATTCCAGAACTTGTTCGGGATGCTGATGGTGGCAACGCCGCCGGCGATTTTCACCTTCAGGTCCTTGTTGCCGGAGACTTCCCACTTGAGTTGGTCCATCTTGTGGTCCGGGTCCTTCACGAGCTGAGAAAGTTCGACCGGCTTGAATTCCTGCTTTTCTTCGATAGTCTGTTCAGGCACGTCCTTCGTGAACTCCGGAGGGTCGTTGATGGATTTCACCGTGAAGGTGGCCTTCGTGCTCACGGCCGCACCTGCGGGGTCAGTCGCCGTAAAGGTAATGGTCTCGGAGCCGTTCCAGAACTCGTTCGGAATCTTGATGTTCGCGGTACCGTACTTGTCGATATCGAACTTGAGGTCCTTGTTGCCCGCGATGGTCCACTTGATCTTCGACACGTCGTCATCGACATCAGACACGAAATCGGTCAGGGAGATGGACTCGAATTCGTTCTTCTCTTCGATGGTCTGGTCCGGGATCTTCTGGATAATCGGAGAGTCGTTGATCGGCTTCACCGTAAAGAGAGCCGTCTTCTTGTCGCTAGCATACTCGCCGTCGGTCGCGGTGAAGGTAATCTTGGCCGCACCGTACCAGTTGGTATCGGGGATAATGATGGTCGCCACACGCTTCGGGTCAATTTCCACGTTCAGGTCGCCATCGGCTTGATCCTTGCCTGCCGGTTGGATGTCGAATTCCCAAAGAATCTGGTCTTTCGGGTGGTCCGGGTCGGTCACGAAGTCATCAAGCTTGATCTTGGTGAACTGCTTGCCTTCGTCGATCGTCTGTTCGGGGATATCCTTCATCACCGGCGGGTTGTTCACGGACTCGACCGTGAAGTTCACCGTCTCGGAGCCAACGGCACCCTTGGTGTCCTTCGCCTCGAAGGTAATGTCTTCGGAACCGTTCCAGTACTGGTCGGGCACCTGCAGCGTAGCCACGCGGTCGTTCGAGATATTGACCTTGATGCTCTTGTTGCCCGACACGCTCCATTTGAGCTTGTCCGGCTTGTCCATGTCGTCGGACACATAGTTGTCGAGCTTGATCGGCGCGAACTTGCCACCCTCGTTAATAGATTCGCCAGGAATCCCGTTCACCGACGGAGCGTTGTTCTCTACCGCCGGAGCACTATCGGAATTTTCCTGCGCGATAACGACAGAGGCTAATACTCCAGCCGATGCCAAAAGCGCAGTTACAGGCCATTTCATTCTTTTCATCTTTTACTATCTCCCATTAAACATACCACAAGCATCTCCTAATGACGCTTGTAAATCATTACATGATCTCGGAGTCCAAATATAATGTATTTATTTCACAAAAAATGCCCTTTTTCGCAAAAAAAAGGCAATTCCAGGAAAGAGAAATCGTAAAATAACACGTAAGTCGTTGATTGTCAACGACTTACATCAAATATGCCACGGAATGTTCCAAGTTGGAATAGGCAGCAAAATGCGGAAAAATCGCTAAATCGGCCAAAAGTGCTGAATTTACAAAAAATTTACATAAAAACGGAACAAAAAGTTCCGAAAATTACAGAAACGGGGTAAAACGAGAGTGACAGAACAGGGGCAAAAACTTATCTTTGCGAAAACAAATAAACCAATCCAGGACAAACTATGAAATTCGTATTCCTCTGCGACGCCAACTACCTCAAGGGCGACCTCGTCAACTTCGTCAACAACTTCCCGACGAACCACGAATTGGTCACGATGACTTCCGATGACCTGCTGCAGTCCAAGTCCGTCATGGAAGGCACATTCGCCATCCTCGCCGAACGCGCCACCTGGCAGAAGAACTTCAGCCTGTTCCGCTACTTCGGCCTGCTCCCGATGCTCGAAGTGCTCCCGCTCGGCGTGGTTTCCCGCGGCCGCCGTGGCGAACCGCTCAAGGGCCGTAGCCAGAACCGCAACCAGGAAATCTACTTCAACCCCTCCGCAAGCCCCGAGGAACTCTACATGCAGGTAGACAAGTTCGTCGCGGCTCCCCCTTCCGGCTTTACCTACCCGAGGGGCCCGAGAGGAGCAGCCAAGGTCTAATCGCGCATGCAGCGTCAGGTTCTCAACTACCTGTATGCTCAAGGCGAATTGGTGCTCGCGGTTTTCCCAGGAAACCCGGCACCCTACGAGGCCTTAGAAAAATTCGCGCTGGCACTTAACGCTGGCGCGTCTTTTGTAGTATTTGACTTTTCGCTCAAGAGCGAAGGCAATACAGGGATCCCGCTGCACGACCTCTTTACGCGGATCCTCACGAACGACGAACTGCAGGCCCTCGAAGAAAAAAAGCAGGGCGGGCTCATTTTTTCGGGTTTCGGCACGCCCGACCGCTCCGAAGAGCACTTCCGCAAGTTTTACCACAACCTGCAGCTCATCAAGAAAATCGTACCGCACACGGTAGGTATACTCCCGGGCGACGACCCCACCGCGCTTGACGACATGGTTGTCGATATCGCGAAGGTGGTGCTCGTGGACGGCAACAGCACCGACGAGGCGGCCGCGTTTATCGAGGATTCCGCACCTCTCCGCAAGAAGAACATCATCTGGCTCCTCGAGCGCATGCCCGAAAAAAAGCGCTTCCCCAAGTGCGCAAAGGCTGTTCGCAAGGGTGCCAGCAAGAACGTGCGCAAGAAGGCGAAAATCAAGAACGGCATCGCAAGCGCCCCCGAAGCGCTCGCTGAATGCGTGCAGTGGATTACGAAGGAAGAAATCCTCCGCAAGAACCCGATGGAAGGCCTCTCGAGGCTCTTCAGGAACCTGTTCCCGCTGTTCCTGCTGGTAGCATTCCTCGTGCCGTTCATCTACCCCACCAGCATCGATACCAGCCACTCGAACATGCGCGACCGCATCCCCGAAAGGAACAAGCTCTCGGTGGCACCCTCCTTCGACTACACGTTCGACGGGAAGGAGAACCTGAGGCGCATCGCACGCTATGCCATCGGGCGGTTCAACGCGGTCATTTCGGACGACAAGATGATCCGCCAGTACCTGGACGAGACGATAAGCGAAAACGGCTACAAGGGCCAGGGATGGGAAGATAACGCACTCGCCGTACCGCCGCAAGGGACGGTCATCAAGTTCTCGCGCCCCGACAACCTGGGCAAGACTGCGGCGGATTCCATAGGCGCCGCGTGGAAATACTGGACCTCCATCCTTTCCGACAGCATCGCCTACATTACCGAGTTCTACAACGAGCGCGGGATAGGCGGCCGCAAGCACAACGGTATCGACGTCGCATCGCGCAAGGGCGCTCGCATTCTCGCCCCGTTCTCCGCGAAGGCATACACCAGCAGGGACGAACGCGGCGGCGTGATTATCGGGCTCGTGCGCGAGAAGGACGTGCTGATATTCATGCACTGCGACCAGCTCTTGTACCTTGATGGTCAAGAGGTTATGCAGGGCGACCCGATCGCGACTGTAGGCATGACAGGGCACACCACGGGGCCGCATGCGCACGTGGTTACAGGCGTGATTGACAGGCGCGGAAACAGCCGCATCGGCAACGTTAAGTACAAAGTAATAGACCCCATCGCGTGGTACTATAAATTCAAGCCGAACACCCCCTAAAAAGCCCTTTGTGAGTAACGTCACAAATCGTTCCGAAAATTAGAGTGACACGTGTCACAACCAAACTTTTATTTTTCTGTTTTGGGCCGTTAGTAAGGAAATAATTACAAATTCACTATCGCCAACTAATCAACAATTAAATAACTTTACCCATGGTTTAGGGAAAATGGGAATGTACGTGAAAACCAACACGGAGATACATTTAAAATGAAACTTGGATATGTGGCCTCTCTCATTCTCGCAGCAGCACTGTTGGCCGGCTGCTCTGGCATCAAAACCCCAAAAGCAGATCTTGCTAGTCACGACTCCCGTCATGACATTCCTGCAATCGACCAGATGATTGTCGAAATGAAGCAGGATTACATCCAGGCATGCTACATGCCTGTCATCAAGAGGGATCCTCCCGTTAACGCCTGCCAGACGGAACTGTTCCAGATGCTGGAACGCCGTTACCACATGAACTACACGCAGAACCATGTCGACATGGCGAGCAACGACCTGTTCTTCAAGGACGTGAACACGAAAATCACCGAGCTCTTGAGAAAGGATCGTGAAGTAGGCAATGCCGCTCGTAGGGCTTTCGGTAGCACCAACGAGATGATGGCTTACTACCGCGAAGCCTACAAGTTCCAAACGAATTAAGACCGAGCACTCGACGTCTCTGGAGTAGAACCTCCGGTAACTCGTGCTCTCTCACTGCAAAGGCTCGTTAATACGAGCCTTTTCCGTTCACGGGAAGACCGAGCACTCACTCCCACCTAAAGGTGGCCATGTACACTAAGCGCTAAAGCGCAAGTGTCCAAAGGTCGCAACCGCCCCAGTTTGATAACTGGGGCTTTGTTGCTCACGGAGAGACCGCTCGTTCTGGATTTTAAAAAGGAACCCACCGGCATAGCCGGTGGTTCTTCATATGCGGGCCCTGCCCTAGGATACTAGCCACGCGTCACGTCACGTTGCACGTTCTGGCATCTGCGTATTGCCC
>JAGAAW010000069.1 GCA_017615055.1 Fibrobacter sp. | reverse complement strand
GTGGCGAGGCCAACCATGTGGTATACAAAAAGCCCCCGCCTTCCAGCGAGAGCTTTTTGTATACCCCCAAGCGGTTTCGAACCGCTGTTGCGGGAATGAAAATCCCGAGTCCTGGGCCACTAGACGATAGGGGCGTCTTATGTAGGGCCAAATATAGTTATTCGTGGATTTTTGTAAAGGGGGCCAAATGACTTTTTTTGTATTTTTTGGGGGTGAACATCGAAAAAAGGCTAAAAAAATCCCTGTTTCGCGGGATTTTGCGGTTTTTGCCGCTCGCTCTCATGGCCAGCATCGCCGATGCGGGCATGCTGTGGGGCATCCGCTCGTTCATGGGGCTGCTTTCGGGGCAATCGCCGTTCAGCCTCTGGGAATGGGCCACCCTGATGGGGCTCCTGGCCGCGCTCCGGCTCGTGTTCATGTTCGCGAAGGTCCGTAATTCCGAGACGTTCCTGTTCAATACCGGCAAGCGCGTGACGGAATGGTTCCTCGGGACCTTGCGGGGGCTTTCGCCCAGGCTTTTCCATGACGGTTCGGGCGATTCGAAGGTCGAGGCCGCTTACGAGGCGACGCTATCGCTGCAGAATAACGGCGGGGCATATTTCCAGCTGGTGCAGGCGCTGCTGCAACTTGCCATCTTCTTGCCGGTGCTTATATACATTTCGTGGCCGCTGACGCTATTCCTGTTTGCGGCGGTGGTGCCGTTTGTCGCCTGGATGCAGCGCAGGCTCCACGCGCTCGGACCCCAGGAAGAATCGCTCCTGTACGCGCGATCGAACTTTAGGCTTTCGCTGAATACCGCCCGCAGGCTCTACCGCAACTGGAGCGGCAAAGCCGAAATCGAGCACCTTGCCCGCGAGGTATCGGAAGAGGCGGGCACGCTCAACCGCAAGGGGCTAGACGCGAGCATCCGCAAGAACGGGCTCGCCATTGCGATGGAGACGCTCTCGGTGGTGGCGATGGTCGCGGTTCTCGCATTCTGCGCGATGCTTATCGCCCGCGGGTGGATGGACGGGACGGGGCTCGTGCTGTTCTGCTCGGCGCTGCTGCTCTGCTACAAGCCGGTGAAGGAATGTGCCCGCGCGGTGCCGCAGTTCCGGGCCGCGGCGAGCGCCTGCAAGGTGCTTGTGGAATTTGAAGAACTGCCAAGGAAGGGCAATACAAGTGCGGGTGGCGGGATGTATGGATCCCGGAGCCTTCGGCTCCAGGATGACGGTGGGGATGATGCGGGCAAGGAATGCGCCGGGGAATGCTCCGGTAAGGAAAGCGCGGTCCTCGAAATCCATAACGGAAACTTCAGTTACGAGGGGAGCGACACGCCAGTCTATCGCGATTTCGGCATTACTTTGTCCAGAGAGAAGCCCGTACTGCTGCGCGGCAGGAACGGCATCGGGAAATCTACCCTGTTGCGGCTACTTGCAGGCCTCGAGGAGTGGGACGCCGCGACCCGCGATGCAATAAACGGCGCAACCAACGATTCAATAAACGGCTCAATAAACGGCGCCGGACCCGCGAGTGTGTTCTTTATCCCGCAGGACCTGGAACTCCCGCCCCGCCGCCTGCTTGTAGAACAACTTAACAGCGAGAAATCCGCGGGCAGTTCAGAACCCGCAAACGCCCCAAACCCCGCGAACTCATCCGAACCCGAGCGCAGTTCGACACCCGCGAACAATCAGAAAGCGCATCTTCTCGCGGAATTCGCCCGCACCGCCGGTACCGACCGCCTGCTCGAAAAGCAGGGCCTTTCGGGCGGAGAACGCTCCCGCATCGCCCTCCTGTGGGCACTCGCCAGCGACTCGCCCACCGTCCTCCTCGACGAACCGATGGCGGCCATCGCGCTCGATGACCGCGAAAGGATCCTCCTCGCATTCCTCGATACTGCAGGCGCCCTCGGCAAGTGGGTCATCATGGCAAGCCACGACCCCTTCAGCGAGGCCGCCCAGGCCCGTTTCAACGTAGTGGAACTGGAACATGCGAAAGGCTAGCGCAATCCTCTACCGTTTCCGGGGCTATATCCTCGCGCTGTTCGCCATAGCGCTCATCGCCTGCCCCGCAGCACCGTTCCCGCAGGGCAAAAACATATCCGAATTCGTCCCGTACATCGCAGCACTCTTCCTGTACGCCTGCGGAATTGCCCTCCGGATAAGGGCACGCCAGTACATCGGGCAGCACACCCGCGGCAGCACGCATACAGCCGACGAACTCGTTACCGACGGGCCATACGCGCAGTGCCGCCACCCGCTCTACACGTCGAACCTGTTCATCGCCCTGGGGGCTGCATCCTTCCACCTCGGCACAAGCCAACTGTTTGTCCTTTTCGCCCCCGCGCTCCTGCTCTTTGAATTCGCGCTCGCACGCGCCGAAGACCGATTCCTCGAAGAAAAGTTCGGCGACACCTGGCGCACCTGGGCGTTAAGGACGCCGATGGTCCCCAGCAGAGTGGCGATATTCACCTTCAAAAGCGGTTCTGCGCCCAGGCGTACCTTTTTACAGGCTTTCAAGGCCGATGCATCGACGTGGTTCTGGTTCGTATTTTTTAATTTGATTATCGTTCTACTTAAACTACACGGCCTGAGATAAACATGTTTAACGCGATTGATTTTGCACGATTCGCCATTGGCACTGCCGCCAAGGCAGTCGCTAAGGTCCCTGCCGTAAATACACGGTTCCATATCGGCGACCGCCTGAACGGCCCCTGGCCCGAAGGCCCCTTCCTGTGGATGCACGGGGCAAGCCTCGGGGAATGCCGGATGCTCCTGAACCTCGCGAAGTTCCTGCAAGAGGATATCGCGGGCCTGCCCAGGATTCTCATCACCACGCAGAAGGTGGAGGTGCTCAAGTTCTTGCAGGAATCTGGCTCGCATGTTGAATCCGCAATCGCCCCCGCCGACACGCAGACGACAATGAAGACCTTCGCCAAGACGGTCAAGCCCGTCGCGCTCGTGCTCGCCGAGAACGAACTCTGGCCGGGCTACATTTCTACGATGCGCACGCTCGGTATAAAGCCCTCTGTGGCAATCGTATCGGGGCGCTACCGCAGTTCGCTCCCGGGCATTGACTTTTCGCCCGTCGGGTTTGCAAGCATGCAGACCGGCGGCGACCTCTCGCGATTCATGAACGTCGCCTCCAAGGCAAACATCGAGAACATGGTGATTGGCGGCGACTGGAAGATTCTCCCCTGGGTCAGGGCGGGCAAGGACGTGGTCGCGAACGAGAACCCGACTATCGACACGGTGTTCGTATCGATGCACATGGCGGAATGGGCAAGCCTCTGCCGCATGGTGGTCTCGTCCATCAAGCGTCAGGAATCCGTGGTGGTTATCCCGCGCCGGCTCACCGAGGTCGAGGCTTTCCGCAAGGCGCTCCGCGAGCAGGAACTCGTGGTGGTGGACTGGCCGCTGGTGCAGAAGGGCGCAGTCTCCATCGTGACGCACTTCGGGCTTACGAAGGACGTGTTCAGCAAGGCCCGCACTGCAATCGTGGGCGGCTCGTTCAGCCGCGGGATTGGCGTGCACGACTTCTGGGAACCCCTGCAGATGGGTGTTGCCACCTGCATCGGGCCGTTCGCCACCGGGCAAAAGGAGAACGTCGCAGCCCTCGTACGCGAAGGCGTGCTGACGCAACTCATGTCTACCGCGGGCTACTCCAAGAGGAACCTCCCCGACCCGAAACTGGTGAGCACGTTCCTCACCCACGAGAAGGCGAAAATACAGGACTCCTACCGCCAGTTCGTCGATTACATCCGCAGCATTATCCCGCAAGGAGCGGTATAAAATGAAGAGACTCGTACTTGCCACCCCGCGTGGGTTCTGTGCCGGCGTCGACCGTGCCATCCACGTGGTCGAGAAGGCCATCGAAAAGTTCGGAACCCCCATCTACGTGCGCCACGAGATTGTGCACAACAAGTTCGTGGTAGACACCCTCAAGGAGAAGGGAGTCGTGTTCGTCGACGAGGTCGACGAGGTACCGGAAGGCTCGGTCGTGATATTCTCGGCACACGGGGTCGCAGAACACATCTATGCCGATGCCGAAAAACGCGGGCTCAAGGTGCTCGACGCGAGCTGCCCGCTGGTGCTCAAGGTACACTACAGCGCCAAGAGGCACTACAACGCGGGCCGCCACATTATCCTTATCGGGCATGCGGGACACGCCGAGGTGGAAGGCACGCTGGGGCAACTCCCCGAAGGCGCCATCACGCTCATCCAGAACGAGGCTGACGTCGAGAAGGTGACTGTACCCGAGGGCAAGGAACTCGCCTACATCACCCAGACGACGCTCTCCGTGGCCGAGACCCGCAAGATTATCGACGCCCTCAAGGCGAAATTCCCGAGTATCGTGGGCCCGAACGCGGGCGACCTGTGCTACGCGACAGGCAACCGGCAGGCGGCGGTCCTCGACCTCTGCAAGCAGGTCGACATGCTCCTCGTGGTGGGGGCGAAGAACTCCTCGAATTCCACCCGACTCATGGAACTGGGGCTGGAGCAGGGCATCAAGAGCCACCTGATCGCTGGCGTGAACGACCTCGACCCCTCCTGGTTCGACGGCATCGAGTCCGTGGGCATTTCGAGCGGGGCAAGCGCACCCGAGATCCTGGTCCAGGAGGTGGTGGACTGGCTAAAGGCCCGTTTTAGCCCCCTAAATACCGAAAATTTCATAAAATTGCTGGAATCGACCAAGTTTAACCTGCCCAAAGAGCTCCAGGACTAACTTTAGCCTTGACAATTCAGTGATTTTTATCTAAAATTGCAGTCCGAAAAACAACGGAGTTTATTATGAGCCGCATTTGTGAAGTTACCGGTAAGGCCGGCCTCGTGGGCAACATGGTTTCCCACTCCAACCGCAAGAAGTTGATGAAGCAGCTTCCCAACCTCCAGAAGAAGCGCTTCTACATTCCTGAAGAAGACCGCTGGGTGACCCTCCGCGTGAGCGCCGCTGGTCTCCGCACCATCAATAAGGTCGGCATTCAGGCCGTCGCCCAGGAACTCGGAATCTAATTCCCGTTTCTAAAGCAAAATTTAACCGCCAAGGTGACCCTTTGGCGGTGTTTTGTGTATCTAGTCGTTAGTTAAAAGTCAGGCGCCTTGCGGCGCCTTTTCTTTTGATTTGTGAAAAATGACTACTTGTTGATGAACTGCGGCACGCCCTTGTACTTGGCGAGGCTCGCCATGATGTTCGCCATTTCCCAGTCCTTCTCCTTGAAGCGGCGGCGGAGCAGGGCGACGAACACTTCCATGAGCATCTCGCAGTCGTAGACGGCACGGTGCATCTTGGCGGGGTCGATCTTCATGGTGAACTCCCCGCGCTTCATGAACAGGCCCGCCATAAAGCCCAGCTTGTGGTTGCTGAGTTCGGGCAAGATGGTACGCGCCATCACGAGGCTATCGATCACGGGGTTCACGGGCACAAGTTGCGGGTTCTTGGCATACGCCACACGCAAGAAACTCGCGTCGAAGTTCGCATTGTGGGCCAGCAGGATTGTGCCCTGGCCGCAGAAGGCGGTAAACTTCTTGAGGCACTCGCCAACAGGAGGAGCGTCCCTCACCATGTCGTCGGTAATGTGGTTCACCTTGGAGGCCTCCTCGGGAATCAGCATGTTGGGATTCACGAGCATGTTAAATTCCGAGAGCAACTTCGGCACTACCTTGTTCCCCTCGACGGCGACGGTGAACTTGACCGCACCGATTTCGATGATTTCGTCCTTAGTATTTACCAATCCAGTCGTTTCAAGGTCAAATGCGACAAATTTTGGCGGCAATGTAATCACGGCTGAACCTCCTTTCTATTTTCTGATTTTTCAATGCAAAAATACTTAATTTCAATGTCAATAGATGACATCGGGAGCGGAACTACAAAATTATCCCAGGTATGGAGCGTAAAATGCGCCCCGTAGCGGGCGTTGACCTGCCAGAGGGGCCGCCCCGACGCCTTCGCAAGCCACGGGGAGCCGGGCTTGACTTCGAGTGCAGGACCGCGGGGGCCGTCGAGCGCCATGCCCACAAACCCGCCCGACTGGAGCGTCTTTAGCAGGTGGCGCACGTTCAGCGACCCGCGCGTGTCGGACCCGCGGGTGACGGTGTACCCGAGGCGCGTGAGCGTGCGGGCAAGGAATTCCCCGTCGTGCGATTCAGAGACAAGCGCGTGTACCCCCATCCCCTTGAACGCCGCACCGCAGGCGAGCAGGTCGCGGTGCCAGACCCCGAGAATGCCCGGGCCGTAGTCACTTGGCGCAGCGATGCGGACCCGCAGGCTTTTTATCCAGAGCCTGCACACAAATGCCGCAAAATTAACGCCAAACGCACCGAACATGCCCGAAATTTAGTTTTTTTGCCCTTTTCCTCTTGGCAAAAGTGCAATCATTATCTATATTAGCGCTCACATCGGCGACGTACCCAAGTTGGTAAGGGGCGGCTCTGCAAAAGCCTTATTCATCAGTTCGAGTCTGATCGTTGCCTCTTGAAAACCCCGCTCTTTTGAGCGGGGCTTTCTTTTAAACAGGTTTTTGTTAGTCGCTTACGACGAGCAGGTCGCGAGGTAGCGCTGCAATTCCTCGACGTAGCGCTCGCCCACCAGGCCAAGCAGCATGTTGCGCTTTGCGATGTAGCCGATTTCCATGACGCGGCGCGATTCCTCGCTCTTGTCCTTGAAGGGCACGGCCAGGTAGTCGGAACCGTTCAGTTCTTCGCAGATGATGCCGGAGCAGAGCGTGTACCCGTTGAGGCCGATCATCAGGTTCAGCATGGTGGCGCGGTCGTTCGCCTTGATGGTACGCTTGTACTCGTTGGTGCTCAGAATTTCTTCGGCAAAGTAGAACGAGCCGTTATCACCCTGCTCAAACGAGAGGCACGGGTACTCGTCCAGTTCCTCGAGCGTGATGAACTTGTTCTTTGCAAGCGGGTGTCCCTTCCAAAGGTAAACGTACGCCTTGCAGTCGATAAGTTTGTGGAACGCGAGGTCGCGGGCGTTCAGCAGGTTCGTGATGATCTTGCGGTTAAAGTCGCTCAGGTAGAGGATGCCGATGTCGCTCTTGAACGAGGCCACGTCCTCGATGACTTCCTTGGTGCGCGTCTCGCGGATGGCGAACTCGTACTTCTCGGTATCGAACAACTTAACAGTCTCGACAAAGCTCTTGACCGCGAAGGAGTAGTGCTGCGTAGAGACGCCGAACTTCTTCTTGCGCTTGCCGATCTTGCCGTACTTGTCGAGCACGGTTTCGTAGTGGTGGTAGAGTTCGCGTGCGTACGCGATGAATTCTTCGCCTTCGCTCGTGAGTTTCACGCCGCGGCTCGTGCGGTTGAAAATGAGGATGTTCAGTTCATCTTCAAGGTCGCGGATGGCGGCGGTAAGCGAGGGCTGCGAAATGTAGAGTTTTTCGGCGGCCTTGTTGAAGGAGCCGGTTTCTGCGATGCCGATGGCGTAACGGAGTTGTTGGAGAGTCATAAAACCTGGTTGTTAGTTGTTGGTCATTAGTTAATGGTTATTCTGGGGCGCGGGATGTTTGTTGTGGGCATACTTTTGTTTTATAACGCGCTTGTTTTTTCCTATTGAATTAGTAGGAATAAATATAGATTAAAACTATATATTTGGCAAGTGGTTATAAACCGCATTTTGCCGTCTAGGCGTCTTTTTCGCCAAGAATGAGTCGGATGACGGTCAACGCCTGGTGTGCAGCGCAGAGCATCACGCGGGGGGCGGTGAGTCCGATATCCTGGTCCACGTCGCTCTTGCCGTCGCCGCAGAGGTAGAAGCGCCCCGTTACCTTGCGGGTGAGAATCGCGTTCCCGCTGTCAAAACCCGCCATGCCACTCGCAGCGACAAGCGTTTTCTGCGGGAACTGTTCCAGGACAACATCCACGAGCATCGCCTTCGCGTCGGCCCTGTCGAACGCCTCACACACGATGTCGGCATCTTCAAGCAGGCGCACCGCATTTTCGGCAGTCACCTTCTCGTTGTGAACCTCGTACTGAACGTAAGGAGCAATTTCTTTCAGGTTTTCGAGCAGGGCGCTTGCCTTCGGGAGCCCCACCTGGGAGGCCTTGTACTGCTGGCGGTGCAGGTTCGTGATATCGACCGTATCGAAATCAATCAGGATGAGTTTCCCGATTCCGGAACGCGCTAGCGAGATAGCGATATTCGAGCCGAGCCCGCCGAGCCCGCAAATAGCGACCGTCGCCGCCTGCAGTTTTGCAGTAGCAACGCTCCCCTGCTTCTTCTCGAGGGCGGCAAAGATTTCTTCGCGCGATGGAACCGGACGGCAGTCCATGTTACCCACCACCTACAAAATTCACGACCTCGACGCAGTCGCCTTCCGCAAGCACCGTCTCGCCGTACTTGGCCTTGGGAACGATTTCCCCGTTCCGCTCGACAGCGATGCGCACCTGGTTGAAGCCCGCCTCTGCAAGGTACTGGGCGAGCGTCTTTCCGGCTGCATCTACATTTTCACCGTTAATTTTAAGCATAGACTATTCCTCGAACGGACGCACGCGAAGCGTAACGCCCAGCTCTTCGCAAATCTTGCGGCAGGCTTCAATCTTTTCTTCGGGCATTACCTTCTCGACCACCGTCATGACCACGTTCTTCACGTGAGCCTTCGCGAGCACCGCAAATTCCTTGATGGCATCAAAAGACTGTATGCCGAACTTGGAGCGCGTGAGTGCCAAGAATTCCTCGGCATTGTGGGCGTTCAGCGAAATTGAAACCGTGTCGAAGCGGTCTTCGAGTTCGGGCGTAATATCCTTGCCGTGAATCAGGTTCGCAAGCCCGTTGGTATTCACGCGCACTTTCAAGCCCGGGTACTTTGCCTTCAGCAGGTCAATGACCTTGCACACGTCATCAAGGCGTTCGAGCGGTTCGCCAAACCCGCAAAAAACCAGGTCATTGATAACGGAAAGGTCGTAGGGCGCGAACAGGTCCATTACTTTATCTACACTCGGTTCACCTTCCTTGAGCCAGAGCGAATTGCCTTCCATCATCTTCTTGGTCTGGCGCAGGCAAAACACGCAACTGCACGGGCAGCGGTTCGTCATGTTCACGTAGATGTTCTTGCCCGCAATGTCGCCGCTGTTCGCGATATCCAAATAGCCGGCCTGGCCGACTTTTCCAGTAACAGTGTATAAAACCATAATTAATCCTCCATCAGGTCGCGGAGGTACATCTCGACGCTAAGGCCCCAGTGCTCCGGAACATTATTTTGTTCGCAATACTCAATGCACTTGGACGCGAATTCCGTCGCGCGCACTACAGATTCGTAGAACCCGTGCCCGTTCAGGTACATGCCCGCAATCACCGCGCTTATCACGTCGCCGGTACCGCTGCGGTCGCAGCCGATGCGATCCACCATAACCGTGCGAGGGGTTTGTCCACGGCTATAGACGTAGTTCATAATCTGCTTATCGCTGTAGTGGATCCCGGTCACCACGATGTGTTCGGGCCCCTGCTCGCTCAGCTTGCGGCACAGGCCTTCGAGTTCTTCGGTGGTGAACTTGCCATCGCGATAATCCACGCCCATCAGGGTGCAAAGTTCCGTGAGATTCGGCGTCAAGATATCGGCGTAATGCACGAGCGCGCGCATCTTTTCGCACAGCTGCGGCGTGTAGGTGGTGTACAGCCTTCCGTAATCGCCCATCACCGGGTCGACCAGCGTGAACACGCCCTCTTTCTTGAACGTCTTTATAAAATCGACAACGATATCGACCTGTTCTTCGGAGCCGAGGAACCCCGTAGCGATGGCATCGAACGACATGTCCAAATCCTTATAGGTCTGGATATAGTCGCGCATCTTGGAAGTGTAATCGTCGAAAAAATACTTGGGGAACTGCGTATGCGTCGAAAGGATTGCAGTCGGCACGGCAACGGCCTGAATTTTCATGGCCGAAACGACTGGCGCCATGACGGCAACCGAGCAACGGCCGAAACCAGTGATATCGTTGATGAGCGCAATCTTCTTCTGTGGCATGACGGGCTATAATTTAGAAATTATTTATGACGCGCGCCGGGATACGACGAGCACGCGGGCGTAGGCAAGCACCGCCGAAACAATGACTGCAACGAGCGTAGGCCCGAGCGGCACGTAATCGAGGCGTTCTGCCACCTGGTACACGATAAAGCCAACAAGCCACGCGAAAAGGTTCCAGAGCCAGAACGCCTTGCCGGATACGCGGGCAGTTTCTTCGCGAGCAGTTTCTTCGCCGGTATGAACTGCGCCGACCTTCCCGAAGTAGAACGACACCAGAAGAACGGCGGCCATCGGTGCAAAGACCGAAGCGATGAGGTAGAGGAAGCTGATGTAGTGGTCCATGATTCCCGAGATAGCGAGAGCGGCGCTCAAGATGCTCACGACAACGCCCGCAACCTTCGGGTTTACTTTGTTGTAAATAGCCTTCGAAGATTCGCCCGCAGAATTTGCCGCAAGGAAATTCGTCGTGACGGTAGAGAGCACCACGATAATGATGCCCGGGATGCCGAGACCCGCGAGGAGAATTGCCTGTGCGATGCTCGTGCCAGAACCGATGTTCGAAATTTCAATACCCAAGATGTACATCCAGAGGCTGGCGAACGTGTAGGCCGCGGCGGAAACCGCCGTAGCCTTCACCGGATTTTCCACGTCCTTCGTGTAGTCCGAAATCACCGGCAGCCACGAGATGGGCATGGCGATGGAAATCTCGAAAATATTCCAGAAGCCCAGCAGGGCGGCGGTACCCGCAGCGGCCCCGGCGACACTCCCTGCAATACTGTCGCCGGAGACGGTCGTGCCGTCGGAACCGAGCCCGAACAACTTCACAGAAAGTACCACGAGCAAAACCGCAAGCGCCGCCATCACGACCGTCGTCACGTTCGCCGAGCGCTTGAGACCCACGTAAACCCAGATGGCGATGAGCACCGCAAGAATAATGCACGTAAGCGGGAAAGAAACGGGCAGGTTGAGGCCAGCGAGCGCAGAGGCGCCCTGCGCGTTCAGCACGGCCACCCAGGCGAGCAGCTGGAACGTGTTCAGCGCGGCAAAGAACTTGGAGCCGTACTTGCCAAACGTAGACGCGGTCGTCTCCATCGCATTCAGGCGAACGCGGGCGCCGATAAGCCCCACAAAGAACAGCAAAATGCCGCCCAGGACGTGGCCGAGCACCAGCGGGAGCCACAGCGAATCGTGCGCCGCCGCGGCACCAATCTCGATGCCCGCCTCGATCTCCGAAACCGAGATGGCGACACCGAACCAGATGATTCCATTCGAAAACAGACCTGTACGTTTTTCCATTCTAAACCTACCTCGCTTAACCATTTTTTTTGGTCGCAAATATAGAACGCCCGCAAGCGGGCGTCCAATACTATTTATATGGAGCGAGTTATAGTTTTTGACTATTAGCTGTTCGTCGCAACCTTGACTTCTTCGATCTTCTTGAGCACCGAGCCGTCTTCCATCGCCTTGATGGCCTTGTCGAAGCCTTCCTTGAGGCTGGCGGCCTTCTTGCTGATGTAGAGGGCGGCACCGGCATTCAGGGCGCAAGCGTACTTGATGCCCGGGCGGCCCTTGCCGTTCAGCACGTCGAGAGCGAGGTTGAAGTTGTCGACACCCGTACCGCCGGCGAGGTCTTCGGGGTCCACGGAGGGCACGCCGAAGTCCTTCGGGTCGATGCGGTATTCGCGATACTCGCCATCTTCGAGGATTTCAGCAATCGTCGTCGGGACGCACGGAGAGATTTCGTCGTAACCGTCATCGGAGATGGCGACCATCACG
>JAGAAW010000068.1 GCA_017615055.1 Fibrobacter sp. | reverse complement strand
TATGGGCCGTAACGCATGGCTCTCCGGTACCTCCACCTGGACGTACCAGGCTGCTACGCAGTTCATCATCGGTATCCGCGCCAACTACAAGGGCCTCGTGGTTGATCCTTGCATCCCGTCCAAGTGGGATGGCTTCGAAGCTACCCGTAAGTTCCGTGGCGCTACCTACCAGATCACGGTGAAGAACCCGAAGCACGTGTGCAAGGGCGTCGCCAAGATGGTGGTTGATGGTAAGGAAATCGACTCGAATATCGCCCCGATCTTTACGAAGGGTGTCCATAAAGTCGAAGTCACCATGGGCTAAAAACTCATATTGCCGTCGCGATAGTGCGTCGCCTTGACTCTCGTCGTACGTTTGTACGCCTTCGGTCAAGGCTCCTGCTCTCGCTAGGCACTCTGAGTTTTTCGGAATAGATAATTATTTCTAATCCAAATTCGATTTTTATGAGTCCGCCTCGATGAGGCGGACTTTTTCTATATATAAAGTATGGCTAGTTTATTTGGAAAATGCTGGAATAATTTCGTGCTCTTGGCTGCGGCGATGTTGTGGGCGGGGTGTTCCGACGCCGATAAGAATGCGGATAAATTGCCTGAGCAGGAGAAAGTTAATACGGAACAGTCCTTGGACGTGAAAAAGGAAAATGACGAAAAAGCGCGCAGGGATAGCGTATTAAAAACTTTGGCAAGGATTCAAAAAGCCACAAAGGAACTAGAGGTGGAACTTACCGGGACGACTACGCTTTATGGATGTCGTCCAGAAAATGGTTGTTCCGTTAAAATAGATGAAAATGGGATTCCTGTAATAGATGAAAAGTACTTGCAAGGCCGTGCACGAGGCGTCGCAAAGACGCCTACTTTTGAGGAATTGAGTCTGGAAAGAGGCGCCTATGATGATAGAGTTTCGTTTTTACAGCCTATTCGTCAGCGGACTCCTGGACTGCGTCATATTTACAATAAACATTTAAAGAGGAATCCCAGTTTTAGTGGGACGATTGTTTTTCGGTTGAATATCAATGCTGACGGTACCGTTCAGAAAGTCCAAATCGATTCAACGACTACCGGCAATAAGGCTTTTGACGAAGAAGTCCGGAAAGCGGTAGGTCGCTGGAATTTTCCGAAAAAGAATTCGGGTGAAGTTGCCACATTCCCGATAAGATTTTATGAAGATGAACCGGCAAAAATAGGCGATTAAGGGCGATACTTAACAAGCCGGAAATATCTATATTTATGTTGTCTAGAATTAAGAGGAGAAAATTATATGAAAAAGTGGCTTTTTGTTGAATTTTTATTTGCCCTTAGTCTTTTGGTCGCGTGCGGCGATGATGAATCTTCTTCGCCCGCTATTGACGAACCCGAGGAAACTAGCAGTTCTTCTAGCGAAGAGAAATCGAGCAGTTCTGTCGATAACGGCTGCGAAGTGGTACCGTTTTATCAGGAAGGCTGGCCGACTGATCTGGGCTATCTTTCTGCCTTGAAGAATTTCTATGCCTACGGAAGCGATGTGGGTTGTTCTATCAATATGGAAAAGGCCGAAGCAACCCTGTACAGGTGGAAGGATATATCGTCTGATTCTAGCGTGTTGGAAAAAATCGGGTCGGTTCCTATAACAACAACCTTGAAGAGCGGTAAGAGCGATTCTAGCGGTGCCGAAAGATGGGATAATGTTTGGGAATATACCACGGACATGAGCAGTCTTGACAACCCTGCGCTGCCGGATGGTAGATACAGGCTTGCGTGGGAAGAAGGCTTCAATGTCAATTTTTACTTGGCAAGGACGTTCCCGAAAATGGAATGGACCGTGAATGTCAAGAACGAATATGCACAAGTGAATTATGACACGTCATCTATTGGTGATTTTAGGGCCAAAGTCTATCTCTACGATAGCGCAAGAACAAACGCCGTACCTGTGGAGTGCTCAAAATATTTGGGCTATGTGAATTGTAAAGTCAGCGGAATTCTGGATACCATAAAGGAAGGACATTATGTTATAAGCATGAACGCCGTGCGTTTGTCTGCTTCGGACCGTGAATTTTATAATGCTGTGAAAGAGACCTGGTGGGGGAACGATTCTCTGTTGTGGGCGCTGGCACTCGATTCTGCGGGGAACTTCCGCGAAGGCATTGCCGGAAAGCGCTTTGATTCGGATGTGTTTATTGACCGCACGGCACCGAAGGTCGTTAAAATCAATACTGCAAAGTATTCCGTCAAGTCGAACGGCACGCAGAATGAGCGCAAGTATTCTTTCGACTTGGATGCGTACGAAAATTTGATAGGGCGTAAAAGCCAGATTTTGAAGGTCTCGTTCCGTGTATACGGGAAGCTGGCTTATCAGGATTATGTCAAGCAGGAGAAGGATTCGCTTCATTTGACATATGAGTTCAGCTATACAGATTCTAATAAGCGGCATTCTGTAGATGTTATATTGAGTGATGCCGAGGGCAATTCTGATACCTTGGATATAGAAAGCCTTGCTGTCGTTGATTCGCAGCATGTGGACGGCTCGCTCGATAAGCCCCTTGCTTCAATCCCTGCAGTTAAATACGATTGCAGCAAGTACAAGTGCGTTACGACGGCGTACTTGAACCCTGATGTGGAATACGGGGAACTGCTGGACGAGCGCGATAACCAGGTTTACAGGACCGTAAAGATCGGGGACCAGGAATGGATGGCGCAAAACCTGAACTTTGCCGTGGATTCTAGTTTCTGCGATACGCGCGATTCCAATTTCTGCGACAGGGCTGGGCGCCTTTACACTTGGAATGCTGCAGTGGGGAAGAGTATGGAGGAATGCTCGTACGAAGACGACTGCGATTTTAGCAAGGATTCGATCAAGGCGATTTCACGCATCCGGGGCGTTTGTCCGGAGGGCTGGCATATGCCGTCCTTTGATGATTTCTATACCCTGAAAACGACCGTTGCCGAACTTTATCCAGAGAAGTTCGACCTGATGGGGAGCCGCCTTATGAAGTCACAGAATGGCTGGAATGAAGGCCTGGCGACGAACGAAACGGGTTTTTCTGTGGTGCCGTCGAAAGGATGGACGATTAATCAAGAGAGTGCTGCATTCTGGATTGCCGAGGTCCATTTGGTATACGACGACAATCCGAATTTTCATACTTCGCAGTATAGCCACAAGGAGAATATTTATATCGAATTTACGGCTAGAGATGACGAATTCCCGAAATTCCGTACTCAGACCAAATCGAATCACTTTTCTGTACGGTGCCTGAAAAACTGACCTGTGACGGCCTGGTTGTGGGTAAAATAGGGTAATTTTTCTATATTTAACCGCGGAAAATTTTAACAAGGATAGATAATGTCTCTTAAAATCATTTCTCGTGGTGTTCTTACCGTGGCGCTTGCTGCGGGTATTGCTTCCGCCCAGCTCCTCAATAGCAAGAGCATGGATGTTATTCGTGTGGAAAAGGTCGGTTTTTCTGCCGGGCGTATCGATAGCCTGACGCAGGCACTCGCCTTGCAGCAGTTCCAGGGCAAGAAGGTGAACGACGAGACCATGACGCAGGTCCGCTATGCGGTGATCGACAACCTCGTGGGCCAGGAACTCGTGAAGCTCGAATGCAAGAAGCTCGGCATCAAGGTGCCCGCTAGCCGCGTGGATAGCCTTGCGACTCTCTTCAAGAAGCAGTTCCCGAGCGAAGACGCCTTCCAGAAGCAGTTGAAGCAGAGTGGCCAGACGATGGCCCAGTTCCGCGAAAAGATCGAGGACCAGCTGAAGAGCGAAGAACTCCTGAAGAAGAAGGTTCCGTTCCCGGCTGACCCGACCGAAGAGAAGAAGAAGGCTTTCTGGGAACTCAACAAGGAAAAGGCTGTCATAAACGACTCCATCAGCGGTGCCCGCATTTGGGTTTCTACGAAGGGCAAGAAGGCTCAGGAAATCAACGACACGAAGGACATGCTGAAGGGCCTTGCCGCCCAGGTGCGTACCAAGAAGGCTCCGTTTGCCCAGCTTGCCGCCATCTACAGCGAAGACAAGGATGCGAAGAAAACCGGCGGCGTGATGCCGAAGTTTGTCGCGAAGTCCAAGGGTGATGCCTTCGTGAAGGCCGTGAGCAAGATCAAGGTGGGCGAGATTACCGACGTGATTACCGACAAGGACGGCGTGTACATCTTTATGCTTGCCGAACGTAACGACGGCAAGTACGAAAGCTACAAGGCCCAGATTGAATACTACCTGCGACTCCAGGCCGAGCAGGAACGCCAGATGAAGCTCAAGGGCTACCTGGATGAACTTGCGAAGGTCTACAAGGTGCAGTACCTCGACAAGAAGTATACCCCGCCGCAGGCCATCGGGGGCAAGTAATGGCCTTCCAGACTACTCACACCGGGCTTATCGAGCTGCGTGCGCGCATCGACAAGCTCTGGGGGTATCTTTGACTTAGAGGCGAAGACCGAAGAGCTCTACGTCCTCGAAAAGGACTCTGCTGACCCGAACCTGTGGAACGACCAGGAGAAGGCTCAGTCCATGATGAAGAAAATCGGCAACCTGCGTGGCCTCCTCGATTCCTGGAAGGAGGTCTCTCAGTCGTGCGATGACCTTGCCGAACTTTACGAGATGAGCAAGGCGGAGGAATCTGCCGACCTGACCAAGACCATCGAGAGCGATATCGCCGACTTGCGCGCGCGTGTCGAGAAGATGGAATTCAAGAAGATGTTGAACGGCCCGGACGACGCCTGCAGCTGCCTGATGTCGATTCACCCGGGTGCGGGCGGTACCGAGTCGCAAGACTGGGCGCTGATGCTCTTCCGCATGTATACGCACTTCTTTGAGCGCGAGAACATGGAATTCAAGGTGGTGGACTTCCAGGAAGCGGAAGATGCCGGCCTCAAGAGTGCCACCATCGAGGTGACCTGCGAGAACGCTTACGGCCTGCTCCGTTCCGAGATTGGCGTGCACCGCCTGGTGCGCATCAGCCCGTTCGATGCGAATGCCCGCCGCCACACGAGCTTTACCGCCGTCTACCTGTACCCCGAGCACGAGGACGTGGAATTCGACCTCGACATGTCGGAGGTGCGCGTGGATACTTACCGCAGTAGCGGTGCCGGTGGACAGTACATCAACAAGACTGATTCTGCGGTGCGCATGACGCACTTGCCCACGGGTATTATGGCGAGTTGCCAGACGGAACGCAGCCAGATACAGAACCGCGAGACCTGCTACAAGATGCTCAAGACCATGGTTGCTGAACATTACCGCTTGGAAGAAGAAGCCAAGCGCGATGCCCGCATGGCCGAGAAGAAGAAGGTCGAGTGGGGGAGCCAGATCCGTAGTTACGTGCTGCAGCCTTACCAGATGGTAAAGGACCTGCGTACGGGTGTCGAGACCTCCGATACCGCGGGTGTGCTCGATGGCAAGATCAGACCGTTTATTGACGCGTACCTGCTGAGCACGAGCGAAACACAGAAATAGTAAGGAGCTTCGTCATGTCCGCGGAGGCGGACATCGGTATAAAAGAAATGCCCCGGTCTAGCCGGGGCTTTTTAAATGGTTGTCGTTACTTTTTCCAGATTCCAATCAGGCTGCGGTTCTTGCGGAGCGCGAGCCACAGCGTGGGCCAGATGAGAATCAGGTCGCGGATGAGGCTTGTCCAGGCTTCCGCCTTGTCCTGCGCGCCTTCGAGTTCAAAGCACCCGCAGGTAATGCCCAGGTCGTTCCAGAGCGCCCAGGCGAGCGCGATAATGAAACTCACGAACATCCAGAAGTTGGCAAATGCGGATTCCTTCACGAACGGTGTGAAGATCATTGCGAGGCCGAACCAGAGTTCGAATTGCGGATAAACTAGCGCAAAGAAATTGTTCACGAAATCCACGTGCAGTGCCGAGAAGAACTGGTACTGCGCGACGAGCGTTGCAAACTGGTGCGGGTCCTGGATCTTGAAGATGGAGGCGAAGATGAACATGCCGCCGATGCCGAACCTGCAGAGCATTTCAAGTGCGCGAATGGCGAAATCCTTCTGCAGCCTGATGGCCGGGATTATGAGCAGGCCGCATATCACGCAGGCACCGACACCCAGGTGGATGTTGTAACGGTATGCCTTGGGCCAGATATCCAAGAGCCAATCGTGGTCGGTAAAGGTCAGGATGCTTTCGGGGAAGCTGATTTCTGCCACACCGAAGGCGATAAAGAATGTTGCAATAAGGAGGACGACCGCAGAGGCAATCGTACGCTTGATGTTTTTCTTTTCAAAGCATTCGATCATGTCGCCCCCTACAGGATATCCGCCGGTTTTTCCATCACGTCTTGGGAGCCAATCCATTCGACGGATTTGCCTTCACCCACGCGGATGTTGTTCACGATGGCGAGAATGATGCAGAAGAGGGCTATGCCGAGGAGCACCACCCAGTTGAGCGACTTGAGGTATCCGATAACAAGTCCGGGAATCTTTTCGATGCGTTCTTTCATATTGATGAATATATAAAAATTAGTTTCCGAAGGTCCAGACGATGCCGTAGGCGAAGCGGAGTCCTTCAGGCGTGTATCCGGAACCGGGCATGTAGATGCTGTGGTTGAAGTTCTCGATGCGGCTGTAGAGCTCGAAGGTGAGGATCTGCATGCGAGCCTCGAAATCAAGCGCGAGATACTTTTTCATCTCCTCGATTTCGGGGAGCCCTTCCTCGTTCACGGTGCAGTCGTAGTGCGTGCCGAACCATTGCCAGTCCACACGGACGCTCACGCCGAGCCTGTCGCGCACAAAGCGGTTCTGCCAGTGGATGGAACCCTTGTAGTAGAGTTCCTGCACGTCGAGGATGCGATCATCGCGGTCTAGGACTTGCCCGCGTTCAAGGTAGAATTTCCAGTTCCCGAGCCTAAACCCGACCTTCATAATCCAGTCGATGGTGCTTGCCTCGTCGAGGTTTGTCCACTGGAATGCCGTAGGCACGGATTCCATGCCTTCGCCCAGGACCCAGCGCTGCTTGATGAGGTTTTCTGCACTTTCGTAGCGCAGACCGAGCCCGTAGTAGACTTCCTTCGAGTACCAGCCGAGCGTTGCCGCCCCGCGGTTACGCCTTTCAAAGTCGAGTTCCTTGTTCGCGAACGATAGCCTTCCGGTCTCGTTGAACTTGAGTTGCCTTACTTCGGGGAACTTGTTGTCGTGGCGGAACATGGCGTTGAGTCGCAGGTCAAATGGCAAAAACACGCTCATGTCGGCCGAGAATGCGGGGGCGAAGTCGACCTGGTCCCTGAGGGAACTATTGCGCTGCATACCTCCCTGCACGCGGAACATCGCAAACCCGATGGTGTCGGAAATTTCGCCGTAGCCGATTTCCCTGTCCTGGTAGTATGTCGTGGTGAATTCGGGGCGTTCCTCGTCGGTGTTCACGAATTCGTACATGAAGCGGATGGTGGGGTTCAGGAGCGTGCTGTAACGGATGAACGCATCGCCAAGCATCGTGTTGTAGGTGAATTTCCAGGTGGTGTCGTAGTAGATGCTGTCGGTATGCTCGGTCCCGAGCGTGTCTGTCCATGTCTTGGTATCGTAGGCGATGCCTGCGAGTGAATCGTACTCGATTTCGTGCGTGCCGTAATGGAAACTAGCCCCGAGGGTGAGCCGCTTGATGGGGTAGAATTCCGCACCGCCACCATAGGTGATAGCCTTCTCGTCGATAGTGTAGGGCGGCTTCTGGAACGTGCGCTTGGCAAGGTCGAGCGTGTCGAGCAGCACCTTGTAGCTTGTCTGGTCGGCGTTCTCGAGCGAGAGGTAGTTCATCTTGAAATACGCCTTGCCGAGCCCGAACCGCCAGGTGAGTATGGGCTGCACATGCATCGTGTTTACGGCGATGTTCTTGCCGGCAAAGGGTATGCTCGAGGAATCGCGCCCGAGGGCAAAGTACGGCGAGCTGGTGACGTTCTGGTACTCGTATTCCTTGGAATTCTTGTTGGAACGGCTCTGTACACCGAAGTCTAGCGTTACCGAGTCGGTCACGAGCCTGCGGAAATCAAGGTGCAGGGCGTTGCCGTCGAATGCGCCGCGTTCCCAGGCGACGTCGGTAATGGGGGTATCTACGGGAACGCCGTGCCGTTCCTCGAACAATATGCCGTTCTCGCCGTTGAGCGATAGGCGCGAGGGGTCGAACCCGAGGCGGGTGGTGTAGATGCCCGAAAGCATGGAGGGGTAGCGCTGGCTTACGTTAGAAAGCCCCATCGAGAACGGGTCGAGTTCCGGGTTCCCGAGGATGGATGTTCCGAGCAGCCATTCCGACTTTTGGCCCGAGACGTCGTAGAGGCGTTCCATGACTTCGGTATGGGCGAGTCCCCAGCGGCCGGCGTCGTTCTCGCGCACGGATGGGCTCGGGCGGTCGGGCGCGTACCATACGGAATCCTGCTTCTTGGGCTTTTCGTAGGGCGTGGGGTTCATGACCTGCGCGCCTGCTGCCGTAGCAAGTAGCGTGAGGGCCGTAAATATGTATGCGAGAATCTGGCCGAACTTCATGCTAGAACCATTCCGCACGGGATTTCTCGCGGCATTCCTTGAGGGCCTGCACCACGGTGTAGGGCATCTTCATGCAGCCGGGAGGGTAGGCGCCCCCTTCGGTATGGAAGTCCGAACCGCCGGTACCCACGAGTCCGAATCGCTGGGCCATTTCCTTGTACTTGCGGCCCACGGCGCCCTTCTGTGCGGGGCTGTAGACCTCGATACCCTTGATTCCCCATTCCACCATGCTTTCGATGAATTCATCGCTAAGGCCCGACTTGTAGGGATGGGCGAGGACCGCGATTCCGCCCGCATTTTCGATAAGGCGGATGGTCTGCTGCGGGTTGAGTCCCTTCTTCTCGACAAAGGCGACGCATCCGTCACCCAGATACTTGGTGAAGGCCTCCGCGAAGTTCCCGATATATTCCTCGTCGACCATGGACATGGCGATATGCGGGCGCCCGATGACCTTGCCCTTGCAGTAGGAATGCACCTTCTCGTAGGTGATATCGATCCCGAGGGCGTTCAACTTCTTGATAATCGCCTTCACGCGGGCAATGCGCTGCTTTGCGAAATCCTCGAGTTCCATGTTGAGCGCGAGGTTCGTGGGGTCGCAGAAATACCCGAGGATGTGGATGTCCTTGCCCTGCCACACGGCAGAAATCTCGATGCCCGGGATGAGTTCTATTCCGATATCGCGTGCAGGCCCCTCGGCAATCTTGTAGCTGTCCAGGTTGTCGTGGTCGGTAATGGAGATGCACCGGAGCCCCTTGCGCTTGGAGAGCGCGAGCAGTTCCTCGACAGAGAGGGTACCGTCCGAAAGGCGGGTGTGCAGGTGCAAGTCCGCATAGCCTCCGTTCTCGGTTATGATAGTCCCTCGAATCACTTGGTTACTCCGTAATAGCCGCCGATGAGTTCTGCCTCGCTAAGCTGTTCGGGGTGCAGGCTCATGTTCAGGAAGGGGTAGTACGCTTCGCAGTTGAACCCGATGCGCAGGCCCGCCCCGCTCTTTTTGGCGAGGTAGAGCCGGGGGAGGAATGGCTGGCCCAGGTATATGCAGACGGTGGGGGCGAATTCCTGGATCTGGGTTTCGAGTTCCTCGAAAACCCTCTCGCCGAAACGGCATTCTGCGTCGCTGAAATAGATGGCGTGTGCCCGCTTTGCCGAAATCAGGGCGTGCAGCGATTCGTGCGCGACACACTTCACGTTGTTGAACCATGTATTGGGCATCTTGTGCAGGAACCCGGCGGCACTTTCCATATCGCGCGGCAGGAACACGAGCGTCTTCGGGTTGTTCTTGAGTGCGCCAGGGAAGTCGAATGCCTGGGAGTCCTCGCCGGCTTTTTTCAGGAACCACTTGAACAGCGATTCGCTGCTCGAGAATCGTTTGAAGAAAAAGCGGAACTGGTCAGCAAAGTATGGCGACTGCTTCAAGATAACTCCAATGTTTGGGAGAAATATATAAATTTGTACTATGCCAAAGCAGAAGTTTTATGCAATCAAGAGTGCGGACGGGGGACAAATCGTCAATTCGTGGGAAGAATGCGAAAAACTGGTCCATGGAGTGAAGGGGACCAAGTTCAAGTCTTTCTCTACGCGCACCGAGGCAGAGGCCTGGATTTCAGGTGAAGAGGCTGTTGAGCCCGCAGGCCTACGCGTGTATGTCGATGGATCTTTTATGCCCGGCTGCGACAAGGCGGGATGGGCTTTTGTTGTAGTCGAGGATGGCAAGGAAGTGGCTACGGGTTCGGGCTACACGGCCTTCCCGGCCGAAAGCAGGAACATCGACGGCGAATGCATGGCGAGTTACCAGGCAATGCGCTGGCTCGACCTGAACGACAAGTATGCGACTATCTGCCATGATTACGAGGGCATTGCCCGCTGGGCCCGTGGGGAATGGAAGGCGAAAAGCCATATTGCGCAGCAGTACGTGTCTGCGGTAAAGCCATTCCTTTTCCGCGTGAAGTTCGAGAAGGTTGCAGCCCATACGGGAGTCAAGTGGAACGAGCGCGTGGATGGACTTGCGAAGGCTGCCATCGAAAAACTGAAGGCGGAAGGCAAGGCCTAGCCGATGGAACTGGGCGAGTTTCTACAGGAAAGTACGTTCCCTTCGCTTTCGCTTTTCGCGGATGCGGGTAACGAGGCCATACATGTAAACGGGGCATCGATTCCGCTTGCGTGCATGATGGCGGCAAGGCGCTTCTTTGACAGGCCGGGCAACATGCTCGTTGTCGCGAAGGATTTCAAGAGCGCCGAGACCTGGATGGAAAACTTGCAGAGCCTTATCGGCGAGGATTTTGTCCGGTTTTTCCCTTCGATAGGGCTCAAGCCCTACGAGCAGAAGGTCCCTTTCGAGGGTGTTGTCGAGGAACGCCTCAAGTTTTTCCGCGATGCGGGTAATCCGCAGAAGCCAATCGTTGGCGTATGTGCGGTAGATGCGCTCCTTATGAAGTTGCCTGCTCCGGGCGGGCTCGCGCAGAATATGCGCACGCTCAAGGTGGGCGATGTGCTGGAACCTTCGACGCTTCGCCCCTGGTTCATGGACCACGGGTTTATCGAGCAGCCGGTGGTGAGTTCGGTGGGTGAGTTCTCGGTGCGCGGCTGCATCGTGGACGTGAACTGCTTCTTGTACCCGCACCCGATACGCATCGAGTTCTTTGGCGACGAGATTGAGTCTATCCGCAGTTTCGACATCTTTACGCAGCGCTCCGTCGAGAACATGGACCGCGTGATGCTCTACCCGATGGGCGAGTGGACCTTGCCCGATGCGGAACTGGCGAAATATGGTGGTGACCTGACGGGGCTCTGGTGGAAACGCGCCCGGTACGAGAAACTGAACTGCAGTCTGCTCGATTACTTGCCGGGGGCAAGCCTCGTGTTCGAGGAACTTTCCTCGATTTCGGAAGCGGCCTCGCGCATGAATGCCGCTTATGAGACTGCCTACGGAGAACTTCGCGCGACGCTCCCCGATGTAGTGCCAGCAAGCGATATCTGGTTCAAGTTCAATGAACTTGCGATGATGTTCCCGGGGCATGCCTCGATGGACATGACCCGCGTGGAGACCGATGCCTCCAACTGGTACAAGGTCAACTTGCGCCCGCAGGATTTCGCAAGTGCGGGTACTGCCGAGGTAGCAAAGAAAATTGAGGATTTTTACGCGGGTGGCGGTTCCGTTTACGTTGTGGCGCCGACTCCGGGTGCCCTTGCTCGCCTCAAGCACGTTTTCGAGGGACTGCGGGTCGAGGATTACTTTGTCGGTAACCTAAGTGAAGGCTTCTGGCTCGACGACGAGAAGGTCGCCTTCCTGACGGAAACCCGCATTTTTAACCGCCATGCGACCAAGGCGAGGAAGCGCCAGATTGCGGGCTCGGTGACGAGCGCCCTGATGGTGGAATCGCTTAACCGCGGGGACTTCGTTGCACACGAGGATCACGGCGTGGGCCGCTACCTCGGGTTGGTGCGCGTTGAGGTGAACGGCGGTATGGTGGACTGCGCCCTGCTGGAATACGATGGCGGTGACCGCCTCAAGTTCCCGGTTTCGGACCTGCAGAAAATCGAGCGCCTGGAAACCTCCGAGGAGAATACGCCCAAGCTTGACCGCCTAGGGAGCAAGAGTTGGGAAAACCTCAAGAAGCGCGTCAAGGAGAAGGTCGTCAAGATTGCCCGCGACCTCGTGGAACTCTATGCGAAGCGCGAACTGGTGGATGGCTTCGGGTTCCCGCCCGATGGCAAGTTACAGAAGGAATTTGAGGATGCCTTCGAGTACGAGCCGACTCCGGACCAGGTGAAGGCGACTGCCGAAATCAAGCGCGATATGGAGAGCCGCAAGCCCATGGATCGCCTTGTCTGTGGCGATGTGGGGTTTGGCAAGACGGAAGTCGCCATGCGGGCTGCGTTCAAGTGCATTGTCGCGAAAAAACAGGTGGCGATTCTCGTGCCGACGACGATCCTAGCGGCACAGCACTATGAGAATTTCCGCGACAGGTTTGCCGCCTTCCCGGTGAATATTGCGCTCGTGAACCGCTACAAGACCGCAAAAGAGAAGAAGGCTATCTTCCAGCAGATTTCGGAAGGTAAGGTCGATATCGTAGTGGGTACGCACGCACTTCTGAGCGACAAGAATCAGTTTAAGGACCTGGGACTCCTCATCATTGACGAGGAACAGAAATTCGGCGTGAAGCAGAAGGAAAAGTTGCGCGAGTTCCGCATGACGGTGGATACGCTCAGCATGAGTGCCACGCCGATTCCGCGTTCGCTGCACCTAAGTATGACGGGCGTGCGCGATATCTCGCTTATCAATACGCCGCCCATGAACCGCCTGCCGGTAGAGACAAAGCTTATGAAACGCGACGACATGGTGCTGGCCGGCGCCATCCGTGACGAACTCGCGCGTGGTGGGCAAGTCTTTGTGGTGAACGATCGCGTGCAGAACATCAACACGCTGGCAGAAGACGTGGAATCGTGGGTGCCGGAAGCTCGCGTTGCCGTGGCCCACGGGCAGATGAATGACCGCGACTTGGAGCGCGTGATGGAAAGTTTCCTCTCGCGCGAATTCGATATCCTCGTGAGTACGAGTATCATAGAGTCGGGTTTGGATGTGCCGAATGCGAATACGATAATCATCATGAATGCGCACCACTTCGGTATAAGCCAGCTTTACCAGATGCGCGGGCGCGTAGGCCGTAGCGACGTGCTTGCGAAGGCGTTCCTAGTTACACCCGCAAGGGGCGAGATTTCGCAGGAATCCATGCGCCGTTTAAAGGCGCTGGAACAGTTCAGCGACCTCGGGAGCGGTTACCAGCTGGCCATGCGCGACCTGGAAATCCGCGGGGCAGGGAACCTGCTGGGTCAGGAACAGCACGGGTTTATTGCCGAGGTCGGTTTCGAGACGTATGTGCGCCTGGTACGCGAGGCGGTGGAGATGCTCCGCGGGGGCACTACCGAAAAGCCAATCCAGCCCCGTGTGGAAATCGGTGTGGATGCCTACCTGCCCGAGGACTACATCCAGGATGGCCTTACCCGCATCGGGATGTACCAGCGGATTGCCCGCATCTCGAGTTCTGCGGAGGTGGAAAGCATCCGGCAGGAACTTGTGGACCGCTTTGGAGAACTTCCCGTACCCGCGAACATGCTTCTTCTCGTTACCGAAATCGGGCTACACGCCGGCAGGTTGCGCATGCAGGGCCTGCAGCAGCGCAAGGGAATCCTGGTGGCGACATTCGTGGAGTTCCCGCCCGTAGAGACGCGTGTACTGGGGGAGATTGCCGGCAAGAGCACTTGCCCCATGCGCTATGTGGGCACTTCGCCCCTGCAGGCCGTATTCGAACTCGGGATGGCCCCTGCGGAGACGCTCGCCGTGCGTATTGCGGAACTGTTCCGGCAGTTTGCCGACATCACGCCGACGCCTGCGAAGGCGGAACCCGCAAATCCTCTATTCCGCGATACGACCGTCCTGAATTAAAAGCTGTTTTGTACCTGATTAAGCCGGTCTACAAGTGCGTCTGCAATTTGCTGGGGCGTACAGGCCGGAGGTGTCGCAGTGCTTAATCCGCACGATTCGCAGAATGTTTCGTCGGCGTCCGTCTCGAAAAGGAGATTTGCCTGCGGTATGAGCCCGAGGGCTTCCCGCGTTGCCTTCTTGCGCAGGGAATCCGCGTGAATGGAGAAGAGTGCGCCCAGCGGCTTGCCCGCTTTCACGATGCCCGCATCGCCCCCGAACCTGTGGAATATGGGGCGCGGCAATCCGACTTCCTTCAAGATATTCACGATTCTTCCGTAATCGCCCACGCAGTGGATCTGCAGGTCGCGCCCGAGTTCGAACGCCAATTTTACCTGCTTGCGGAAAGCCGCTTCCTGCGCACCGCCCGGCTCATAACCTGCGTATCGCTTGTCCAGGCCTGCTTCGCCGACCTGTGCTTCCGGGAATTTTTCCAGTAGGCGGCGCAGTTCCGACCAGCAGTCTTCTGAAGAGTAGTCTTGGTGTTTGTTTGCAATATCTGTCGCGATCATCGGATGTATCCCGAAGGCAAGGCCACAACCTTCCTGCCACCCTTCGGCAGAGGCCTTTTCCCACAATTCCTGCAGGGCATTCCATTCCCAGGGTTCGCACGCCACGGCCCTGTACCGGTAGCCGCGTTCGTGGAGTTCTCGGGCCACTTCTAGGGGCTCGGGGAGCCTTACAATGTGCAAATGTGAGTCAAAAAACGCCATTTCTCCATAAAAATACGTTTTTTTCAAAAAAATGCTTGTTTTTTTGCCTTCAAAAGTCTAGTTTAAGGGGCGCGGGCATAGTTCGCCCCACTTTACATTTTTTGCAATTAAACTAAAGGAGTCCCTATGCGCGACCTGCTCGAGAAAGCCCTGAAGAAAGGTCTTGTCGTTACTTTTTCCAATGAGAATGGCTATGCCGTCATTCGTATTTCCAAGGACAGCGAAGTCGTCGCGAGCTGCAGTCTCGGTGCCGCAAACTTCCGCGATTCCGTAGAAGACTCCCTGCAGGCCCTCCTCCTTGACCTGGAACGCAAGGGCATCTAGTTTTTGGTTGAATCCGTATTTTGGGGCTGCGCATCGCTTTCGGGCTGCGCGGCCTCTTTTTTTGCTTTCTTCTTGCTGATCATGACCGCCGCGATAGCCTTTCTCACGAAGTGCCTCACGGTGTTTATCGCTATTCGCGGTTCCTTCACGTAGCGCCCGCGTATGTGGCTCTTGGTGAAGTATCCCACCTCACGGCTATCCAGGCAGAATGCTCCCTTGGTGCAGGCGAGGAAATAGCAGTCCTCCGGTACCACGATTTCAGTAATCTTTGAGGAGTCAATTTCGTCGTAGAACTCGCGTCGTATCTGGATGGGGGAATCACCCGGTTCGGTATGGAAAATCTGTTCTTCCAGCAGGTAGCGGTCCTGCCAGGGGAGGTAGTCGATTTCCTGCAGGCTTACCTGGCGGTTTCCGAGTTTGGTGGAACCGAGCCGTTCAATTCCGATTTCTCGGTCGCCTTGCCACAGCGTTGTCTTCACATAGAACTTCCTGCCGGATTCAATCAGCAGGTTGATCATGTAGTCTTCTTCGATGTCGTTCAGCTGCGCAAAGTGTAGCGTATCGCCCTTGCGGGGGATATGGAGGTGGCGCCTTTGGATAAACGCAGTTTCGTCTTTCCACTTGAAGGTCCCGTTGGGGGTCTTGACGCGCCCGCGGTCCGAAAAGTCAATCTTGTCGCCGGGGAGGCCGATTACCTTGCGGATAATGCTCTCGCCGTTTCTGAGGTTTGCCCATACTGTCTCGTTGTAGGCAATCTTGTCGGTGCACTGCGGTAACTTGCACATCCAAAGGATTTCCTTTTCCTTGTGCCTCGGGTACATCGAGGAGTCTGTAATCTGTAGAGGCTCCAGCACGCGGATGCGCAATGCCATCGCGAAGATAAAGGCAATCGCAAGGATAACGACTAGCACGACGATGCATGCTTTCGAATTTTTCCATTGCAGTCTCTTGACTTTAAACTTCAGGCTCGACATATAGACTATCAGATTTTAAACAAACTAATCACCGCTGCTACTGGAATCGTCACTCAAGGAGAGTACGGCAAGGAACGCCTTCTGCGGCACTTCCACCGAGCCGATGCTCTTCATGCGCTTCTTGCCTTCCTTCTGCTTCTCGAGGAGCTTGCGCTTGCGGGTAATGTCGCCGCCATAGCACTTGGCGAGCACGTCCTTGCGCACCGCCTTCACGGTAGAACGGCTGATAATCTTGCCGCCAATCGCACCCTGGATGGCCACGTCGAACTGCTGGCGCGGAATCAGGTCCTTGAGTTTCACGCATATGGCGTTCGCGTAGGTGTGCGCCTTGTCGCGGTGGATAATTACGGAGAATGCGTCCACCGGGTCACCGTTCAGCAGAATATCGAGCTTCACCAGGTTGTTCCTGCGGTATTCGCTCGGGGAGTAGTCGAGGCCCGCATAGCCGCGGCTTACCGACTTGAGACGGTCATAGAAGTCGAACATGATTTCGGCGAGCGGCAGGTCGTACTTGAGGATTACCTTCGCCTCGTCGATGTATTCCATCGTCTCGAACTCGCCGCGTTTCTCGTCGCAGAGCGTCATGAGCGCACCCACGAATTCTTTGGGTGTAAATATCTGAGCCTTTACGTAAGGTTCCTCGATGTGGTCGTAGCGGCTCGCGTCGGGGAGTTTGGACGGGCTTTCGATTTTCACCATCGTGCCGTCGCTCATGTACACGTGGTATTCCACGTTGGGCACGGTCGTGATGATGTCCACGTTGAATTCGCGGTCGAGGCGCTCCTGCACGATTTCCATGTGCAACAGCCCGAGGAATCCGGTGCGGAAGCCGAAACCCAGTGCCTCGGAAGTTTCCGGTTCCCAGCTGATGGCGGAATCGTTCAGGCGGAGTTTTTCAAGGGCTTCGCGCAGGTCCTTGTAGTCTTCCGGGTTGATGGGGTAGATGCCGGAATAGATCATCGGCAAGATATCCTTGTAGCCCGGGAGAGGCTCTGCTGCAGGTGCTGCCGCGTCGGTGAGCGTGTCGCCGATTTTCACATCGCTAATCGTCTTCACGTTTGCGAGCACGTAGCCCACCATGCCTTCTGAAAGTTCTTCGCGCGGGTCACGGCGCATGCTGAACGTGCCGACCTCGGTCACCATGTATTCGCCGCCGGTCTTCATCATACGGATTTTCATGCCGGCCTTGAGCGTGCCTTCCACGATGCGGATGTAGTTGATGACACCGCGGTAACTGTCGTACACCGAGTCGAAAATCAGGGCCTTGAGCGGCTTGCCGCTGTCGCCTGTGGGAGCGGGAATTTCGTCCACGATCTTGTCGAGTACTTGTTCCACGTTCAGGCCAGTCTTGGCAGAAATACGCGGAATCTTGTCCGGATCGTAGCCCAGCAGGTCGCCTACGAGTTCGGCGATGTGGTCGGGTTGTGCGCCCGGCAGGTCCACCTTGTTGAGCACCGGGATAATCGTGAGGTCATTTTCGATGGCTAGGTAGAGGTTACTGAGCGTCTGTGCCTCGATGCCCTGGCTTGCGTCCACCACGAGAATCGCTCCTTCGCAGGCGGCCAGCGAGCGGCTCACTTCGTACGTGAAGTCCACGTGCCCCGGCGTGTCGATCATGTTCAGGATGTATTCCTTGCCGTCCTTCTCGTACACCATGCGGATGGCGTGCGCCTTGATGGTAATGCCGCGCTCGCGTTCCAGGTCCATGTCGTCCAGGAGCTGGTTGGTCATCTCGTTCTTGGCGACGGTCTTCGTGAGTTCAATCATGCGGTCGGCAAGTGTGGACTTGCCGTGGTCAATGTGCGCGATGATGCTAAAATTTCTGATATTGTCGTTTTGCGGCATACGTGCGATAGAATTATCGTGAAGTTGTTCTATTTTCGGGGGTAAAATATAGAAAATGCACAAATGGTGCTTTACAAAATTATCTATATTCTCGATACTAAAATAGAAATGAGCCATTAAATCCATGGTCGTTATGAAAATGTTTCCTAGATTCTCTGCATCCAAGGTGCTTGCTTCGGCTGCACTCGTTCTGTTTGGCTTTTCCGGCGCATTTGCCGAAGGCAAGGTGTTTAACAAGGACTATACGGGCATTACCGCTATCGAGGCAACCATTACCACGCACGAAGGCGTAATTGTCGTTGACCTCGACTTCAAGGCTGCCCCGAATACGGTTGCGAACTTTGTCGACCTTGCGAACAAGGGCTTTTACGATGGCCTTACATTCCATCGCGTCATCAACGGTTTCATGATCCAGGGCGGTGACCCCGAAGGTAATGGCCAAGGTGGCCCGGGCTACACCATTGACGACGAGCCGAATGACTTGAAGCACGAGAAGGCTGTTATCTCGATGGCTAACCGTGGCCCGAATACGGGTGGCTCGCAGTTCTTTATTACGCAGATGCCCCAGCCTCATCTGGATGGCAAGCACACTGTCTTTGGCAAGGTTATCAGCGGCGAGGATGTCGTCTGCCGTATTGAACCTTTCGACCCTATTATTAACATCAAAATCGTGGAAAAGAAGTAATCTATGAGTTCTAAGAAAGTAGTGTCCAAGGCAACCAAGGCTCCCGCAAAGAAGCCCGCTGCAAAAACCGCTGCAAAGCCTGCCGCCAAGAAGCAGGCCGCTAAGCCCACTAAGGCCGCTCCGGCAAAGAAACCTGCCGAAGCAAAGAAGCCCGCGGCAAAGAAACCGGCGGCAAAGCCTGCTCCGAAGGCTCCGGCTAAGAAGTCTGCCAAGGAAGACAAGAAGGCTCTGGCATCCAAGGTCCAGGCCTCCAAGTCCTCTGCGAAGACTGCGGCAAAGCCTGCTGCTACGAAGCCTGCGAAGGGTGCTGCAAAGAACGATACCAAGTCCAAGGCTGCCAAGACTACCGGCAAGAAGGGCGAGAAGCCTTCCAAGGCGGTAAAGCCTGCTGCTACCACGAAGGGTAATGACAAGAAGGCCCTGACGGCAAAGAATTCCAAGGTCACGAAGACCAATGTGAAGGGCGATAAGGACCAGAAGAAGGTTGATTCCGGCAAGAAGACTGCTGGGACGAAGGCTACGGGTAAGCCGGCTGCTGGTACCGACAAGAAGAATAACAGCAAGAAGCCTGAACCGTCGAAGGGTGGCAAGAAGGGTGGGGCGAAGCCCGAACCTGTTGTCGCTGACACTCCGGTAACAAAGCCTACAAAGCCGGGCAAGGGTGTAAAGAACCAGGGTGGCAAGAAGCCCGCATCTGAACCGGTTGATCAACCGGATAATGGTGTTGAAATTCCCGCTCCGGCACCTGCGCCTGCTCCGGGCAAGAAGGTTGTTGCGTTCGCACTTTTGCTCCAGGGTGGCAAGAAGCTTTCGAAGACGCTCCTGTTCACCGAGGCTAAGGATGAGTCCGATCACGCGAACCAGAAGAAGGTGACTTCCGATTCCAGCAAGACCGAGAAGAAGCCGACGATGGCAATCCGCCGCAAGATTTCCCTTGCCGAAGAGACACAGGAAGAACTGACGGAACGTATCCTCAAGGAACTCGAGGAACAGAATGCCGCGTTCACGCGCGAGGCTGCCACGCAGATGTGCACGCGCTGCAACCGCAATCTTGTTTCTCCGGAATTCTGGGTCGACAAGCACCTGGGCTATTGCGAAGAATGTGCGATGATCCTCAAACTTGGCCAGTCCAAGGAAGCACGCAAGGTGGAATACACGCTCGGTTCCATGGGCGGCGACTCCCTTGACGAGGCGGATGACGAGGATTTCGAGGGACCGGACGCAGCCGACCTGAAGGAAGCGGAAGAAGATCTCGCCGATTTCGACGAATCGTAATACAACAGCGTTGTTGCCTGAATGTTCCGCTATGGTAAACGATTGGGCAAGTTCTTTGCGGTAGGTGGTTACCTACCGCGTATTTTGCTTGCGACCGTAATCGGGCTTGTGACGGGCCTGGTGGCGGTTGCTTTCCATTATGTGCTGGAATTGGCATGCAAACTCGTGCGCATGCCGTGGATGGGCGATGCTGCTCTTCCGTGGTGGAGTTTCGCCTTCGTGCCTGCAATCGGCGGGCTTGTCGTGGGGCTTGTCATCTACAAGTTTACTCGCACGCCCGAGGCTGCAGGGCAGGGGACCGACAACATGATTCGCGCCTTCCACTGTGAGGGTGGCGCGGTACGTGCCCGCGTGGCGCCGGTCAAGTTCTTCACAAGCGTCATCACGCTTGCTAGTGGCGGCAGCGCGGGCTACGAGGGCCCCATCTCGCAGATTGGCTCGGGCATCGGCTCGAGTATAGCCCGTTTTTTCCGGTTGCCGAAGGCGATGCGCGGGCAGTTCATGCTTGCGGGTACTGCGGCCGGGCTCGGTGCCATCTTCAAGGCGCCTCTTGCGGGTGCGCTCACTTCGGTGGAGGTGCTCTATCGGGAGGATTTCGAGTCCAACGCCTTCATGACGAGCATCGTCTCTTCTGTAGTGGCGTTCACCGTGTATATCGCCCTCGTGGGCACGGAGCCTGCGATTGCGGGTGTCCCTGCCTTCCCGTTCACGAGCGTCGTGGAACTCCTCGCGTGCGCCGCCCTCGGCATTCTCTGCTTCCCGTTCTCGTTCCTGTACGTGCGCTGCTATGGCCTGTGCGAGACGCGGTTTGCCCGCTGGAAGGTGCCTGATTGGATCAAGCCCGCGGTGGGTGGCGCATTTGTCGGCGCTATAATTCTTGCATTCCCGCAGGTCGCGGGTGGCGGGTTCGATTTCATTAGCGATATCATGCGGGGGCTGGTGCCGCACACGCTTACGGGCGTATTGCTCCTGCTGGCTATAGCAATTGCAAAGATCGTCGCGACCGCGTTTACGGTGGGCTCGGGTGGCTCGGGCGGTGTATTCGGACCCTCGCTCTTCATCGGGGGTGTACTCGGGGCGATGTTTGCGGGTATATGCGAACTCCTGTTCCCTGGGGCGGTTCGCGTGCCCGAGATGTTTATCCTGGTCGGGATGGCCGCGTTCTTTGCGGGTGCGGCGAAGGCGCCTATCGCGGGTGTCGTGATGGTCTGCGAGATGACGGGCAGTTATAGTCTGCTGCCCGGGCTCATGATTGCGGCTGTCATGCATATCGCATTCTCGCGCCCGTGGACCATCTACAAGAGTCAGGTCCTGAACAAGTTCGCAAGCCCCGCGCACCGCTGCGATATGGATATCGATGTGCTGCAGGTAACGAGCGTGGGCGAGGTGATGGAACCCCGCGAAATCAAGCGGCTCAATGCGGGTAGCCCGCTGAGCGATGCGCTCAAGTTGATTGACCTGAACTGCGTGTATTCGGTCTATGACCGCGATGAGTATGCGGGCATTCTCGACATGCATGCCGTGAAGTCCACCTTCCTCTCGTCGCCGGAACTGGCGCGGCACCTGCTTGTTTCGGACTGCACTGTGCGTGCCCCGATGCTTGTTGATGCGATGGACCTGCACGCTGCCCTGAAGGTGTTTACCCGCGTCGAGATTGACGAACTCTGCGTGAAGGATAGGCAAGGGAACCTGGTGGGCACGCTCTCGCATTCCGCCATATTCCGCGCCTACGAGACCCTCGTAAACCGCAACGCCTAACCAAATTTCTAAATTATGCCCCCGTCAGGGCCTATCATCCAGGTAGGTTCCTAGTCCGGCACGCCAAAGAGCCTGCCGATAAAGGATATAAAATGGCAAAGAAAGTTCAGGATGCCCTCAAGGACATCATCTCCCTCTGCAAGCGCCGCGGTTTCATTTTCCCCGGCTCCGAAATTTACGACGGCCTCGCCAACACTTGGGACTACGGTCCGTATGGCGTGGAACTGAAGCGCAACATCAAGAACCT
>JAGAAW010000067.1 GCA_017615055.1 Fibrobacter sp. | reverse complement strand
GTTTTCACTTCCGGTGGAGCCAAAAAAGAAAAGAGCCCTCACGCCGTCCGCTGCATCAAGGACTAGGAATAGCAGCAAAACTATTTATGGTCTAAAAACATAACTGCAACGCTGGTTTTCCCGACGCGCATTTTGTACATTCTCCTCCATGACACCACTTATTTATTGGGGAGTGTCACGCGAGGCAGGCATATATCGCGTGGCGGTTCCAGACATATACGATGAACTTGCGCTTGAGCGCATCCGCGTAGAATCGGGGTGCCGGGTTGTACCCGAGCAGCACAGCGAAAAGGAAATCCGCCAGATGATAAAGCAGGCGGCATGCGGGGCCGCGGACTGCATAAGCATTCCCGAGGCACCAAAACCCGAGGGGCTCAGGAACAATAGTTGGGAATCGGAGCCCATCATCAACCTGGTGGATTCTCTTATCGAGAAGGCGCTGGAAATGAAGGCGTCGGACATTCACCTGGAACCGGGCGAAAACACGTTCCGCGTGCGGTTCCGCATCGACGGCATGCTCGAGGACTACCGCGAACTGCCGGGGTGGCTGGGCGAACCCGTGCTTATCCGGCTCAAGTTGCTCGCGAGCGTAGACATTACCGAAAGGAGGCTCCCCCACGACGGGAGTTTCACATTCCAGGGAATCTACCAGAACGTGAATATCCGACTGAGTACGCTCCCCATACAGGCGGGCGAAAAGTGCGTGCTCCGCCTGCTGCAATCACAGGATAGCGGGCAGACGCTCGACAGTCTCGAGTTTACGGGCGAAATCCTGCACGCCTTCCGCGAGATTTTCAACAAGCCGCAGGGGCTGTTCCTGATTACCGGACCCACGGGGAGCGGGAAAACCACCACACTCTACGCGGGCCTACGCGAAATTCTGCACCGGCAGGTGAACGTGACGACCATCGAGGACCCGGTAGAATACCCGCTGAAGGGAGCGAACCAGGTGCAGGTGAACGCGAAGTGCGGCTTCACGTTCGCGACCGCCATGAGGTCGATTCTGCGCCAGGACCCGGACGTTATCCTCATCGGGGAAATCCGCGACGAGGAAACCGCGCGAATCGCCATACAGGCGGCAGAGACGGGCCACCTCGTGCTCTCTACGCTCCATACGAACAGCGCGAAGGCGGCTATCGACAGGCTACGCGACTTGGGCGTATTGCCCGAGGCCATTCGGGAATCGGTCCTCGGGATTGCCGCCCAGAGGCTATTGCGCAAGAAGTCGCCCGGCGGATACAAAGGGAGAATCGCCGCAGTCGAATTGCTACGGCCCGACGGAACGTTCGTGCAGGGCACATTGCACGAATATGCAGACAAACTAGCAGAAAAGGGAATTACCGATGCGGCAGAAATCCGGCGGGTGCTCGGCTAGGGGTCGCGCACGTAGGGCAAGCCCTGCGTAATGAGTTTACGCCTGCGGACCATCGTGGAGTCTTCTGATTCGGGCTTGTACTTGCAGGGTCCCACGAGCATTGCCGCGAGGTTTACCGCCTGCGCGCTATCGAGTTCGGAGCAGTGCACGCCGTAATACGCCTCACTGGCCGCCTCGCACCCGAAAATATCCTTGCCCCACTGCGCATAGTTGAGGTAAAGTTCCAGAATGCGCTTTTTCCCGAGGTCATATTCCATCAGGATCGCGTAGCCCAATTCACGCACCTTGCGTTCCCAGGTGCGTTCGCCCGTAAGGAACAGGTTCTTCGCGAGCTGCTGCGTGATGGTAGAGCCGCCGTAAAGCAACTTGCCCGAAGACACGTTCGCATCGACCGCAGTAACGATATTCCGGATATCCACGCCCGGGTGGAAATAAAAGCTCGGGTCCTCCACGGCAATCACCGCGTGCTGCAACTTTTTGCTGATGGAATCGAGCGGGACAAACGTGTGCTTGATTTGCACCTTCGGGTTCGAATCCACGAGGTCCTTCATGAAGTTGCTCATCGCAGGTTCCGATTCACGCAACGCGTGAACATCGTCGATTGCCCCGAATATATAGGAATGCGCCTTGATGATGAATACCGTCCCCACTATCGAGAATAGTACCGAATAGATAAACAGGACAACAACAAATATGCGGGCGACAATCGAAATCTTCTGGAGCATGGTCTGTACAATATAGATAAATTACTTTTTTCCGCCGAACCACTCGTTCACGTCTTCGCCTTCTTTCATGTTCACGGGAATGTTCTCGAGGCCATCGCCCAAGATAATCGTGCGGATGCCCGCATTGCCGAAAACCTGCTGCAGGTATTCCATGCCCTTGCGGCCCGCCTCGTCGTGATCAAGGCAAAGCACCACGTTCTTTTCCTTGAACAGCGGGAGCCACTGCATCTTGAAACTGCGGACACCGGGGATTCCGACCGCCTGCAGGCCCTGCTGCAACATCGTGAGCGTATCGATAACGCCCTCGCACAGGTAAATCCATCCCTTTTTCTGGTCAAGTGCCGTCATGTTGTACGGGAACGGCACAGAGCCCTTCAGGTGGAGTTCCTTCGGCTCGACGCTCGAATCAATCGCGCGCGCCTGGAAATGCGATGCACGGCGTAGCGGGTCAAGATACGGGAATATCAGCGGGTGCTTGTAATAGCGCAGGTTGCCCTTGTCGTTAAACAGCCCTACGTACTGGAGCACCTCGAGGCTATAGGTTTCCTTGAGTTGACGGTTCAGCGCATTGTAGTCGGTAATGGTCCGGAGAAGCATCCTGTCCCATACGGGCTTGAATATGCGTCGCTTCATGAGGTAGGCCGCCGCGGGCGTACCGTCTACCGGCGTAAGCATCTTCAAGAACGAGAGCACCACCTTCTTGCGCTCGTCCTCTGGGATAAGTTCCTTCGCGGGCTTTTCTTCCAGGAGCGGCTGCAGGTCCTCCTCTTCGCGAGGTTCCTGACTACGGGATTCCTGTGCGCGTGAACTGCGCTCTACCGCACCAGCCACCTGCACCGAGCGCTTTTTCGGGGAACCCTCCTGCGAACCGCTCTTGCCACCGGACAGCAGGAAGGGGTAAGTTTCCTTGAGCCAGTCAAGCGCCTCCATAAAGGAGCAACTCTTGTACTGTTGCACTAGGTTAAAGACATCCCCGCGAACATCTTCGCAGACCCAGCAACGGAACAGCCCGCGGTCCTCGGATATCGAGACCGAAGGCGTACGGTCGCCGTTCGCATGCCGTTGCGGGCAAAAGCAGCGGAACCTGCCCCGCTCGACATGGAGTCCCAGAGCCTCGGCAACCGAGGTTATGGAAAGCGACGCCTTGAATTGTTTCAGTTCTTCGCTGGTCATTTGCAGGAATAATAGTAACTATATTTACGGCATGCACGTTCTCGAAAACGAACCGATGAGCAAACACACCTCCTTCCGCGTGGGCGGGCCCGCACGCTACTACGTGAAGGCGGAAAGCCTTGCAGAACTGCAGGAGGCCCTCGCGCTTGCCCGCGGGGAAAACCTCCCCCACTTTATTCTCGGGAACGGCACGAACGTCCTCGTAAGTGACGAGGGATACGCCGGCGTCATAATAACGCTCGCGGGGGAATTTTCGACCATCGAATCACCAGACGGCAGAACCTACCGGGTCGGCGCGGCAAGCCCGCTCGGGAAATTCGCCCGCGCGACTCTCAAGCAGGGGCTCTCCGGCATCCACAAACTCGCAGGAATCCCCGGGACCCTCGGGGGCGCCATCTACATGAACGCGGGTGCCTACGGGCAAGAAATTGCACAGCACTGCACGCAGGTCACAAGCCTCGACAGTTCCGGCAATATGCGCGCGCGTACCGCAGGCGAATGTGCGTTCGGGTACAGGCACAGTTTATTCCAGGACCTTGCCCGGAACGGTGCTGCAGAAACAATCCTTTCCGCAACGTTCACGTTCGAACCCGCTGGCGGCAAGACCGTAGAAGGACTCGAGGCAGAACTCGCCGAATGCATGGCCAAGCGCAAGGCGACGCAGCCCCTCAACATGCCCAACGCAGGTTCCACGTTCAAGCGTTTCGCAAAGGGCGCCGCAGATACACCCACGCAAATCGCTCCCGGCTACTACATCGAGGCCGCCGGGCTCAAGGGCACACGCATTGGCGGCGCCGAAGTCAGCACGTTGCACGCGAACTTCATCGTGAATGCCGGTGGCGCCACCGCAAGGGATATCGCCGCACTTGCAGAACTCGTGCAGCAGAAGGTCCGCGACAAGTTCGGGATTACCCTTGAACGCGAAATAATCCTACTATAGCGCCGTTGCCAGCGCCTGAACCTCCACGCAAGGTCGAGCCTCCCCCAGGGCAAAAATTTTACGGTTTGCCCCCGTTTTCGCTTGACGAATCAGGCAAGAAAAAATATATTTGGCACACAATCGGGGATATAGCTCAGTTGGTAGAGCGACAGGTTCGCAATCTGTAGGTCATGGGTTCGACTCCCACTATCTCCACGCGAAAGAGGCCGGCATAAACCGGTCTCTTTTCGTATTCAGACACAAGCGCTAAAATTCTACTTTTACACCCGCCTTAAGCGAGGTCAGCAAGCATGTCTCGGGGAAATAGTCAGTGAGCGATTTCGGCAAGACGTACTTCAGGTACATCTGCTCTGCACCCAGGTACAGCGTAAGCCAGTTCGGGTTCCAGTTGAACACGATGCCCCACTTGCCCGAGAACTTTCCCATCTTTTCGTACTCATCCGAAGCACCGTCTATAAGGAATGCATAGAAGATATCGAACTTCGTCTCTATCGAGATATTCGTCTTGAAGCGGTACGAAAGCCTCAACTGGAACGAAGGCCCAATCCAGCGGCTCCAGGCCCTTTCAAGAGACAAGTCTTCCGTTTGATCCAATTCAGCATACGCAGCCTCGATATACGGCTGGAACACGTTCGGATCCCAGCAGAGCGAATCCCCGTTATCGGCAACGCACTTCGCCACGACCTCTTCAAAATTTATTGTCGGGAAGGCCTGGTCAATGCAGTTGCCCCACGCATCACGTTCGCAATCCGCGGTTGAATCGCCGACAAAACCCAAGATATCGAGAAGGTAGTCGGCCTCGTATTTCGCGCCCAGGTACGCCGTGCCATTGAGGCCATGGGTTTCAGAGCGGTGCCACGAGCCAAACAGCCCCGCAGTCGCCGGACCATCCTTGCGGTAGTACACCGACCCCGCCACGCCAAAGCGCTGTGCCGTATAGCGGGCAATATCGAACTCCACCCAGCCATAGCCCGCCGGATTAAAGTCGCCATCACTCGTGATATTGAAATCCACGCCGACATCCAAAAGCAGGCTACGCCCGACAAGGGAATATTCCAGCCCCGGGGCCATCGTCCAGTCATTAGTATCGAGCACGGGCATGTCATCGTTCGCGACAAACCAGTCCGAAACAAAAGCAACGCCGAAGGAATGTATCCAGTTACCCGTAGAATAGTCCAGGTAGGCGCTCACCGAGGCGAACAGGTCGCCACCGTTCTCGGAAATATCGTCAGCCAGCCCGTATTCGGCATAGTGCAGGCCATAAAAACCCAAGTTGCCCAAAAAGCGGAAAGACACGCCGGAGGAATCTTCATCGCCACCGAGCGCCTCGTAGTACTCGTCAAGGATTTCGTTGATTTCGTCAGTGTACTCGCCACCCGCATCGCGGGCATTTTCAAAAAGTTCTATCGACTTGGAAATTTCACCCGCCTCTTCGGCTTCAAGCGCCTGCCTATAAATGTCTTGTTGCGTCTGCGCAAAAAGCACAGACGCAAACAACACGAGGAATAATGTCAGGGACCGCATTACGGCTGAGGAACTGCCGGCTGCTGCGGAGTCGTCCACCACCACGGGGGCGGCACAACTGCAGGCGGCGTATTGCCTCGCATCGGATTATTGTTTGGAGAATCCGGTCTTTCGTAGAACGGTTGACGCTCGCGAGGCTCATTTTTCTGCGGTTTTCCCTCAAAGCGAGACTTTTCGTTCCGTTTTTTCGAAACGTCTTGGCGAATGCCCTGTTTTTCGACATTGGACCTTTCCTTCAGTCTGGAAAGGATCTGTTCGCGGGCCTGCTTGCGTTCTGCACGCATCTTTTGCCATTCTGCGCTTTCTTTAGCGCCTAAGTCCGGAGTACCATTTGAAATTTCCGCACTTTCGGCAGGGGTCGGAACACTGGATTCCGGCGCTGCAAAGCCCTGAGCGAACGACAGCGTCGCCACCAGGCCTATAATCGATATGAAAGTTGCGAATTTCATACTCATTACTCTGCAAAAACCGTGCCAGTTTTCCTTTGGGCTTTATTTCCGGCTCGATTGAGCCATCTAGCAAATAATATACATAAAAATTGCTTTCGCCCAAAGTAAAATTTCGAGACTTTTTGCTCCTATAGTACTTTTTGTTCCGTTTTTTTTGTTTTCCCTAAACCTTAGTTCTTGAAATCTTCCTTTTTAATGCCCAGGCGTTCCATGATTTCGCGCAAGACCTTGCGGTCGATGCCCAAAATCGTCGCAGCAAGCGTGAGGTTAGCGCCGCTATCCTGGAGGGCGCGGCCAATGACCTCGCGCTCCACCGCCTCGCGGGCTTCCTTGAGCGTGCGGGGGCTATCCTTCGCCTCCTTCTGCACCTCGTCGAGCCCGATATCCTTGGGCTGTATAACGCCGTGAACCGCCTGCACCAGGCCCTTCTGTATACGGTTCTCGAGTTCGCGCACGTTGCCCGGCCAGTGGTAGCCCAGCAGTGCCTTCTCGGTATTGCGGCTCATCTTGAACCTGCCGCGACCGTACTCGGCACCGTAGCGCTTGATGAATTCTTCTGCAAGCAGCACCACGTCCTGACCGCGCTCACGCAGGGGCGGCAACTGGAGCGGCATCACCTGGATGCGGAAGTACAGGTCCTCGCGGAAGCGCTTCTCGCGTACCGCCTCTTCCAAATCCACATGCGTCGCAGAAATCACGCGAACGTTCACCGGAATCTCGCGGTTGTCACCCACGCGGGTAATGTGCTTCTCCTGCAGAACGCGCAGGAGCTTCACCTGCATGTTCATCGGGAGTTCGCCAATCTCGTCAAGGAAGATCGTGCCACCATCGGCTTCTTCGAAGAACCCCTTGCGGGTATCGATAGCGCCAGTGAACGAGCCCTTCGCATGCCCGAACAGCAGGGATTCTATCAGGTTTTCGGGAATGGCCCCGCAGTTTACCGCAATAAACGGGCGCTCTGCACGCGGGCTGTGGTTATGGATGAATCTCGCAAAGACTTCCTTACCCGTTCCCGTCTCACCGCGGATAATCACGGGCAGCGGGAGCGTGGAAAGCTTTTCAGCCAGGGCGACAAGGTCTGCCATGGCCTTGCTCGAATAGACAATCCCGTCCTTACGTACAACGTTCTTCAAAACGTCAAGCGATTCCTTGTCGCGCAGGCGGTCGTAGGCGGCAAAGGCAAACTTTTCGCATACTGCCACGAACGAATCGAACAGGGCGCTATCTTCTTCGGTAAAGGGTTCCTCGCGTGCGGCGCGCTGCAGGTACAGGTAGCCGGATTCGCTATCGGGAGTGCGGAACGGGGAAACCATGATGCTTGTCAGCTGGTTCTGCACGATGGACTTGGAGAGGTCTGCGGTATCGTCGTCGAGCTGGTTCCACACCACCGCACGCCGTTCGCTCTTCGCCTGCCTAACCGCCGAAATAGAAATGCTCACCTGCTCCGGGTTCGAAAAGTGGAGGGGCGTATCGCCCGAAATATCCAGCACGGCGGCATCCGCACGGAGCACGCCCTTTGCGACTTCGAGAATCTTCGAGAAGAGGCTTTCGGGCTGTTCCTCGTCAAGGAGGGTCTTCACCACGTCAAGCATCTTTTCCGTTGCAAGCATCGTTTCTGTCTTCATACCTATTTCGCTCCATTACGTCATTCATTCTGGTCCGGTACCGGGAGAGATTCGAGTTCCTCGCCCGAAATGCGCCCGCTATCGCCCGAAGGATCGGCCTCTAATCCGGTCGTTCCCTCGAGAGCCCTTGAGTTGGAAAGTATCTCCGCGCCCGTTTCGTCAATGGACGGTTCCCTGGGAGCAAGCGCGAAGAACAACACCAACAAGAACAATATAAATCCTAATATGCCCCCGAAAACAGCCATTTTCCGGTGACCTGTGGGCTTCGTCACTGCAAATTCGGGCGGTAAACCGCATTCTGCACCCGTGTCGCTACAATTTGTTCCGATTTTTGCAACAACGTTCTCGGTAAAAGCGGCACGCGTAGTTTCCCAGGCGACCGACCCGCGGGAGGCATCATCGAATGCAATCTCAAGCAGTTCGTCAAGTTCCTCGAAGTCCTCGGCACGCGCGGAAGGCTCTGCACGGAGGGTCGCCTTCCACAGGGGGGCAAGCGTGGAAAGAATTTCCGCATCGATACCCTTGCCGTAGAGGAGCGCGGTCACATCCGTCGAGTCAATCCCGGCGGCGGCCTGCGCATAGTCATCGAAGCAGTCGCAGTGCAGCAGGTCTTCGCCAGCAACAAGCCGGTAAAGGATGAGCCCCAAGCTGTACATGTCGCTGAGCATCGTGGCAGGCTTGCCCTGGATGCGTTCGGGCGCAGCATACGCGAGGGCACCGGGGCCTACAATTCCGCAGTCGATAAGCACCGGAGTCCCGTTCGCCATCACGAGCACGTTCGAGGGGTTCAGGTCCCCATGGTGCACATCGCTTTTTGAAAGTTGCAAGAGCGCCTGTACCAGGTTACGGACAATCGAAATCGCGACCGGCGCGGGGACGCGCGCATCTTTTGTCGCGAGGTCCGCAATAGAAACGCCTTCGATAAACTCGTAGATTAGGTACTGGCGACCGGACTTCTTGCCCGCCTCCATCACGCGGTAGACGCCCGGAATGCGTTCGCGCAGGAGAACTTCCACCACATGGGAGTCAATCTGCACGCCCTCCGCATACCACTTGAGTACATACTGCCTGCCGCCAGATTCAAGCGCGTACACGAGCGCCTCGCCGCCCTCGTGCAAAAGCGCACAACGGTTCACTCCGGCAAGCACGCTCATAGTTCACCCGCAATGGCAAGAGCCTTGAGCGAATCTTCGGCAACAGTCGTCCAGCGCGCAAGCCCAGTATTTTCGGGGACAGCCTCGTGACCCATCGACCAGATATCCCACGCGGATTCTATGTCGCCCTCGCTCCAGTAGATGTTGCCCAGGTTCAGGTAGGCCGAGGCGAACTTCGGGTTCTTCGTCACGATGAAAATGAAAATCTTTTTCGCTTCCTCGGTGCGCCCGAGATTCCCGAGCACAAGTGCCTTCAGGTTGTAACTGAAGTAGTTCGCGCTATCGAGGGCGATGGACTTGTCAAGTAGCGGGAGCACATCGGCATGCGCGTTGCTTGCAAGCGTGGCGCGGGCCAGGTAGAACAGGCTCGTAGAATACGTGCCGGAAATTCGCCCGCTGGAATCCACGCGCGAAAGGATGCGGAACTCGTTCACGGTGCGCTGCCAGGTATCGAGTACAGGTACCTTCAGGTGTTCGTTCTGTTCGGCGATGGAATAATAGGCAAGCGCAAGGCCATAACGTGCGTCGCGGTTTGCGGGCTGCATGTCGAGCGCCTTCGAGAAGTTCGAAACAGCACGGTCGTAGTCGCCTATACGGAGCGCCTCGTTCCCGCGGGCCACATCGTCCTCGACGCACGCGCAGAAACCGATTGCGATAAGCAATACCGCAACCAAGCGTCCAACATTTGCAAAACGCCTTGCCATACCCCCAAAATACATTAAAAAAATGCGAAAAATACGGGTCTATCCGTAAAAAAGTGCTTTTTTATGTAAAAAAACGTGAGCACCTGACGGTGCCATAAATGTGAGCCATAAGCGGCACGGCGCAAGCGTGCCGTGTTGGCGGGAGCGAGCGGTTATAAAAAAGAACCCCGACAAATGTCGGGGTCCCAAAACATATCCGAAGTAGAATTACTTGGCGATGTCGTACTGAGCAACGAGGTTGCCTTCAGCGTCGAGAGCGCGGACAACGTTTTCGTCGCGCTGGAGCGTGAGGCTAGCCTTTTCGCCAGCAGCAGAGGTGAGTTCGACGCTCATGGAGCCATCGGCGTTCTTCACGGCAGCGATGGAGTTGCCCTGGGCATCCTGTTCGAAGTAGGAGTCACCAGCGGCGAGCGGGTTGGAGCCAGTCCAGAATTCGATGGTGTTGAGAACGAGACCGTCGATGAGGCCAAGGCAAATCCAGTACACACCGAAGATCTGCAGGAAGAAGTGAACGATGGAGTTGAGCCACTTGTTACCAAGCGTGCCGTTCCACTTGTGAAGCTTTTCGAAGCAAGCGTTGCTGCCATAGCAGCCCGTGAGGGTGATCATGCCAGCGCAAACGAGAGCAGCGATACCTTTTTTCATTTTTTACTCCTTAAGGATTAGGTTATATCGTATCTACGATTGCATAGAAATATAAATAAAAAATATGTTTCCGCACGGTTTTTCACGAAAAATTTTGTATTTCTTTGACTAGAGTCACACAGTCGGGGTGCATTCGGAGTCGTTTGAGCGTATCTTTACGCACCCAGCGGGCATCCGAGTAACCATTTAGGCTCCCGATTGTATCCAAAAAATTTACCTTGAACGTGAAAATCCGGCACTCGGGCACCGTGGCGGAATCGAACGTGCAAAGAGGCCGCGTTTCGGTCAAAACTGTCGAAATTCGGTCAAAAAAGGCGGTTTCGACACTATTTTCAAGGGTCTCGCCCTCCTGCAGTTCCTCGGAAGGGAACTCCCAGGCCCCGGCGTACGGCACGCCCGCCCCTCTCCTGCATACCAGAACCTTGCCCCCGCGCTCGGCAATTCCGCATACCACCAGCATGTACAAGCTCCTTTTTACGATTTTTTTGCGAAGAAAGTACAAAATTTTATTTAATTTGAACAAAAAGGAGTAACAAAATGAAGTTCCCGTTCAAGAGTACCGTACTTGCGCTTGCTATTTCACTTTCACCAGCACTTGCTGCCGACACGCTTACCGTCTGGATTATGCCCAACGGAGCCTCCCCGCAAGAGAACCTGGAGCAGCGCCTTGAGGGCTTCACGAAAAAGACTCGCATCCCTACGAAGGTGAAGGTGCTTGACTGGGGCGAAGCCTGGAACAGAATTTCTACCATGCTCGAGACGGGCAACGACATGCCCGACGTGCTGCAACTCGGTACCACCTGGATTCCGTACTTTGCCGCAAGGGGTGAACTCAAGAGCCTGACGCCCTACCTCGACAAGATCAACCCCGACAGGTTCGTCGCGGCAAGCTGGAACACCACCCATATCGATTCTGATTCCATCATATATTCCATCCCGTGGTTCATCGACGTGCGCCCCGTACTCGCGAACAAGCGCATCATGAAAAAGTACGGCATAACGGGTGAAGACATCAGCACCTACAAGGGATTTACCGAAGCCCTCCGCAAGGTGAACCAGGGCAAGGAACTCCTCGAGGACGGTGCAAAGATACGCGGTTACGCATTCCCGGGCAAGAGCGACTGGAACATTCCGCACAACTTTGCACCGTGGATATGGAGCAACGGCGGCGACTTTATCGCAAAGGACAATAAGGGCAAGTGGTGCGCGAACATCCTCGCGAAGCCCACCCTGCAGGGCATCGCCAAGTACCTCAAGTTCATCCGCGATTCGCTTGTCACTACCGAGACGCTCCAGTTGAACACCGCACAGATTGCACAGCAGTTCAACAACGGCGAACTCGCGTTCATCGTCAACACCACCGAAATCGTGATGCAGACCCGTTTCGATGCATCGCAAGGCGGGCTTTCTGACGCGCGCATCGGGCAAGACAGCGTGGCCGTGTTCCCCATCCCGCGCGGCAAGGCGGGCAGCGTAAGCTTTATCGGGGGTTCGAACCTCGCCATCCCGGCAAAGAACACCAAGAAGGACGCCATAAAGTTATTGCTCTACCTCACCGAGAACGAGAACCTCGACGCATACACACGCCAGATCGGCATGCTACCCACATCAAAGGAAGTTCTTGACACGTGGGCCGAAGACGAAGCATACAAGAGCCTCGTGGCGCAACTCGAGACCGGAAAGACCTACCCCACCATCCCCGAATGGGGCGATATCGAACAGGCGCTCGTCGCCATGTTCAGCAGCGTGTGGGAACTCCTTGAAATCCCGGCGCTCTACTCCGAAGAAAAACTGTACCAGATCTTCAAGGACTACTCCGACAACATAAATAACCGCCTGGGCTACACACCCACCAAGGCCACGACACTCGCCGAATTCCAGGAAATCTGGAAAGCCGCCATGGACGAGGGCAAGGCTGCCCCGGCAGCCGAGAAGGCAGAGACCAAGAAGCCGGAAAACGGCATCAATCCGACCCCGTACATATTCTTCATCGTACTGATTTTGAGTTTCATTTTCTCTTACAGCCGCAAAAGGAAAAAGTAGAAGCAAAAGATGAAAACGAAAAGGTTCACCAAGTTTTCCCGAAGCATTATCCTCAAGAGCATATTGCTCTTGACCGCATCGATGCTCGTCATTGTCGTGGGTGGCACCTACTACTTCATGAATCGCCAGATGCAGATGAACCTCGGATCGACCTTCGAGGCGAACAAGGTTCAACTCCAGCAGATGTCGACAAGCCTCCACAACGAGATGCAGCAGTTCGGCAACCAACTCACGCTGCTTGCAAAGACATCCGAAATCAAGAGCATGGACCCGACCATCGCGGCGGGCTACCTCAAGAGTTACAACATCTCGCCGCTGTTTATTTCGGGCGAAAGGATTTCACTGTTCGACCGCAAGGATAGCCTTATCTGCGACAACGACATGGTGAGTACCGTCTCCGCCAACACCAAGTACCCCATCGACTTTACGCGGCTCACCCCGCACAGGCCCTACATTTCGGGCTGGTACCGCGATTCCGACAACATGCGGCCCAAGCGCGCGTTCGGCACGGTCGTCTCCGATGCGGCGAAGGGGAACGGAAGCCTTGTCGCGAGTTTCTCGGGCCAGCGCCTCTGGAAAATCCTTGCCGAAAGCAAGGTCGGCAAGAAGGGATACTTTATCGCCATCAACGCCGAAGGCGAAATCATATTCCACCCCGATCTCGAGACCTGGCTGAACGGCCACCACAAGATTGGCGAACTCGGCTTCAAGGACATAAACCCCAGGGAATTTGAGACGAACTCCATCACGTTCCTCACCCTGAACGACGATGAAGAGTACCTGGTGAACTACACCTACGACCCCACCTACGATATCGGGCTGTTCTCGCTCGAGCCCAAGTCCGAAATTGACGAGCAGGTATCCACGATGCTCCTCGTGAGCCGCGCCATCCTCGTGGCCCTCCTCATCGCCATCCTGTTTATCGCCCTCTGGCTCTACAAGACGCTCGCCGTGCCGATGGGAAAACTCATCATGCACACCATCCAGATTGCAGACGGCAACATGGACGTTGAAGACATCGACGTGGGTGAAAGGCAGGACGAGATAGGCATACTCGCCAAGCACTTCAATATCATGAACCGCACCATCAAGCGCCAGATTACGGAACTGAACGCCCATAGGGAAATGCTAGAGCAGGAAGTTCAGGAACGCACGAAGGAACTCGAGGAGGCGAACCGCAAGCTGGACCAGATTTCGAGGACCGACGAACTCACCGGGCTCCCCAATCGCCGCGACATGCTGCGCACGATAGACAACGAGATTGGTCGCGTTACCCGTACCAGGAAGCCGTTCTGCTTCATATTTATAGACATCGACCACTTCAAGCAGGTGAACGACACCTACGGGCACGCCTGCGGTGACGAAGTGCTGAAGGCGGTGGCGCACGCCGTTCGCGGGATGTTGCGCAAGTACGACGTGCTCGCGCGGTACGGCGGCGAGGAATTCCTCACGCTGCTCCCCGAAACCGACCTGGAAGGCGCGGCGATTGTCGCCGAGCGTTTCCGCAAGAAGGTCGAAGAAATGACCGTCGTTCACGGGAAACTTTCTATAAAGGTGACCATCACGCTCGGCGTCGCGCAGTACGACAGCGCGCTCGGAGCCGACAAGAGCATCCAGATGGCAGACAAGGCCCTCTACGAAGGCAAGGAAAGCGGACGCAACAAGGTGGTGCTCTGGGAACCCGAGAAAATGGCTACGGAGGAATCCGATTCTCAGGAGTCGCCCGCCGTTTAAACCCGCCAGAAATCAGGAAAAAAGAAAAGCGCCGCTGTTTCAGCGGCGTTTTCTATCGGGATGACTGAATTCGAATCAGCGACCTCTTGAACCCCATTCAAGCGCTCTACCAGGCTGAGCTACATCCCGAGGTCTCTCGTAAGAGTATGCCAAAGTTAGTTAAACACCGGCATATTTTCAAGGCAAAAGCCCGAAAAAAGCGAAATTTTCGCCATTTCGGGGCCGGACTACTCGTTCCAGTAGCCCACGATAAGCACTTCCGGAGTCGCCTTCGGGTACTTCTTGCTCTTGAACGATACAATCTTCCGGATGCTCTTCTGCTTGAGTTCCCAGCCCTCGCGGGTAAGGCCCTTCGTCGAGAGCGTCACCTTGATTCCGGGAACCTTGCCGCCTTCCTTGATCTTGTCGAGCTTGTCCACGTTGAGCATCACGGGCTTCGACTTCATCGAGAACTGCTTCGCCGACTCGGGCGAAAGTTCAATGTCGGGGCGAGCCTTCTTGTCGGTCTCCCACACGTAGAACGTCCATTCGCGCTTCTCGCCCGCCTTGTAGAAACCGGCATCGAACATCTTCTCGCCGAAGAACACCGGAGCATTCACCACGCCCGAAAGGTTCGCCGTATAGGGCTTGCCGCCGGCAGCAACGAGCACTACCGTCGGGTCAATCTTCCCTTCCATACCCGCGAAGTCCATGTCGAACTCGATGGTGATGGTCGCATTCGGGGCAATCTTTGTCGGGAACTTGAAGTTCGACATGCCGATGCCCTGCCCGAACACATTCTCGAGCACGATCTCTGTGCCCGTAGTGTTCGCGCCCTGCAGCACGTAGTGTTTCTGGTCGCCCTGGGCAACCTCGCCCATCGGGAAAACCTCGGGAACAAAGCGGATTGCCTCGTCGGCAAAGGATGCTGCGGCTAATGAGAACACCGCAACGAAGACTGGTTTAAAAAATCTTGATATCATGGACAAGAATATAGCAAAAGGCTATATTATGGACAAACTTCCGTGCCCTTTGGAGAAGGAAAATGAGAAAACTGCTCCTACTTGCCATTGCCCTATTACTTGTTTCGTGTGCCCCGAGCAAGGTCGAGCCCTCCGTTACGACAAAGTCGTTCTCTGCATTTGGCGGGCTCTACACGAAGGTCACCAGCCGCACGCTGAATGTCCCGACCCCAAAGCCCTTCTCGTTCAAGTTCGATGGCGACTGGGAACTGCGAACCGACTTTTTCTCTCTCGAAAAGCAACTTGCCTTCTTTACCTGCAACAAGGAACTCGAGCACATTCAGTTCCGCGCGATGAACAAGGTTGATCTTTTCCGCGATTCCACGTTCACCATCGAGAAAAATGCCGCCGAAGACGCGTTTATCCGCTACTACCTCAAGTGGGACTTCGACTACTGGGCAAGCAAGTCCGAAGCCCTGCAGCAGGGCAACACGACCGGTCCCGTATTCAACAGCGAAAAGAAGTACGGCACCATCAAGACGGTTAAAGGCGATTACCAGCGCTGCGTTCTCGCAGGCCTTGAAGACGGCGCCATCTACATGATGACTGGCGAATCACTCGGTTCCGAAAAGGACATCTGCGAAACCGAAGCCGAAATCTGGGAAAGCCGGGAACCGTTCTAGTTATTATTTCAGCCGCGCCTTGAGTGCGTCTATCTCGGATTGTTCCAATCCTAGCGAGAGCAGGTACTTTGCCGTTGCGGTGGCAAAATCGGCATTCTCGAAATCGGAGATGTCGACGCCTTCCACCTTATACGCGTTGCGCATGAGCCTCACGATAATCGCCTGAATGAGACTCACCTGCTTTGGGGTCAGCGCCACTTGCGCGTCACCGCTCACGCTATAAAAATTCTTGTGCGTCGTCACGTAATCCGCCTTGATTTCTTCGGCGGTCGCCCCCATTAGGGCCTCGAGCACCGCAATCGTGTACCCCGTACGGTCCATACCATAAGTGCAATGCACCAGGTACGGGCCTTCGTGCTCAATCATAAAGCGAAGCCCCTTGACGAGCCCCTCCTTGAACTGCGTATTTGCAAAAGTCGGCTGCACCGCCAGGTACACCACGTTCTGCTTTGCATAATACGATTCCGCAAAGCCGCTGTACAATTCGGCACTTTCCCTGCTGTCCGCGAGATTCACGAAAGTCTTGACTCCCGCAACAGACGCGAGAGAATCCGCATACTTATTGCGACCGATAGAGGGATCCACCGGGCTTGACGAACGGTACAGCACACCCTCGCCCATTCCCGTCGTGCGCACCATCCTGAAATTCGCGAACTCCTCAACAGACAACTCCGGATACGCCTCCATGGAGTACGAAATCGTGAGCCCGCCCAGATTTTCCATGTGGTCCAAATAGCCGCCCTTTTCCTTAATATCGATGGCGACATCTATCGGGAATTCCAGGTCTCGCCCCAAGCCGACAATTTCTGCCATCTGGCCGTAACGCGCCTCAAGCGAGATATAACTCAGGCCCTCGCTCACATACAGGAAAAATTCCCCAGGAAACACACCGTTATAGTATGCTACCACGGGTACTTCCAATGTATCGTAGCCAGCAATCATCACCGTAACGACATCGCCGACATCGAACTTTTCCAAGAAGGATTCCGCAGCAATATCGAACCTTACGCTTCCGAAGGAGAAAATTTCGAACGTATCTTCCACGACGGTCGTTTTAACCGGGAGAACGTCTTCTGGGGGCAAAACTTCAGACGAGGAACTAGATTGCTTCTCGGAAGAAGAATTCTCTTTTGCAGCCGACGAACTGGAAGCCTTTTCCGAAGAACTCGATTCTTCGACAGCGCTGCTTTCGCCATCCGCAAGATCCGCCGGGGCACTACTGCTGCTATCATCGCCACAAGCCGCGACAAACAGAGCCACGGCAAGCACAAAAGCCGCCGAAAACTTACCCAAAATACTCCTAGAACAAGTCATAAAACACCTACCCTACCGCAAAATATAGTTTATCGCGCAGTAGATTTATCGTGCAGTAGAGACTCGCATCAGCATGTCGCACATTTCGGCATAGCTATGGACGATATTCTCGGGATTCAGTGGGGAGAGGTTCTCCGGCTTTCCAAACCCGCAATAGAGCGTAACGCAATCGACGCCGGCAGCGCGCGCCGCAAGGATATCGGGCTGGTCATCACCCACCATGACGGTATTTTCGCGAGTTTCGCCCGCCATTTCGATAATCTTCAGGAGCCCCGCGGGGCTGGGCTTGCGTTCGGGCGTAGTGTCCCCGCAGAGCATGAATTCGATGCGGTCGCGGAGCCCGAAATGCTCCAGGATTTTCAAGGAGGGCCGTTCCGGCTTGTTCGTGAGCATGGCCATGCGGGCAGGGCAACTGCGCAGGAATTCCACGATTCCCGGATTCGGGAGCGTGCGCTCCGTACAATGCTCCCAATAGAAATCGGAATAGACCTTGTGAACAGCCTCCACCGTGATACCCGTACGCGCGATATTTTCGGGAAGAGCCGCCTCCCCCATGCTCCGTTCGATAAGTTTCAGGGTACCGTTCCCGATAAAGGTACGCACACGCTGCTCGTCATGTTCCGGGAGCCCAAAATGGCGCAACGCAAAATTCACCGCCACGGCCAGGTCACCGAGCGTATTGAAAAGCGTCCCGTCCAGATCAAAGACGATAAGGGATTTCTTGTAGAGCATTGCGCGCCAAATGTAGAAATTTAGCGAACAATTTCCAAGTTGTCAAAATTTGACATTCTGCGAATATATATTTGTAGGGAGCCCTAAACCGGAGGTTCCCATGTGCAGCCTTATCTGTGCTATCATCGTCGTTGCCATTCTGCTCGTGTTTGTGTATTAGCAGATTTTTCGCATATTTATTAAAAAGTAAACAAATATATTGACAAATAAATAAAAAGATGTATATTTACCATGAAGTTCAACGAAATTTGCAAATACGCAGAAGATAGAGGCTGGAGATTAGACCGAATAAGGGGCTCTCATTACATCTATACAAAACCTGGAAAGAGATCTGTTCCTATACAAAAGCACTCAAAAGAAATTGAAGGCGCCTACTTAAAGAGAATCTTGAAGCAGTTTGACTAGAGGAATGTATGCAATACGCTGTGAAAATAGAGAAAGACAAGGACTTGGGATACGTGGCATCATTCCCCGACTTGCCCAATGTCAACGCATTTGGCGCAACAAAGAACAAGGCCCTGCAAGAGGCAAAGGAAGCCCTTGACGGCGCCATGGAAAGCGATCTCGAGATGGGCATGAACTTCATCAAGCCCAAGACACGCCCCGACAAAGAAAAGGGACTGTTCGCCGTAGAGTTATCCCCCAAAATTGAAATCGCTTACAAGATCTTCGAAGCCCGCCGCGGCAAGAAGAAAAACCAGGTGGCAAAACTCGCCGGGATGACTCCGCAAGCCTACCAGCGCTTTGAAACGACAAAGAGTTCTCCTTCCGTAGAAACTCTCTACAGGCTCGCCCACGCCATGGGCAAGCAACTCGTTATTGATTTTGTGTAGTTGGGAGGTTGCCAAGACGTTTTTAATGGTTTTGACAAGGAAAAACAAATATGAAAAACACAATCCAAAAAGAGCTTGATTTAGCAAAAAGAAAAATGATTGAAGAAGAGGCAGGCTCTTTCCAGGGAAAAAAACTGGCTAAACTAACTCAAGACAACATTGCTATAGTTGAGGCAATGATTCGTAATGACTCAGCATATATCCATTCAACAGACATAAATGCAAAACCAACGTACAACAGCAATAATGAAACAAAGTATGGTGGTTCAACAGCATACTGGATGACTCAACTAAAAAATTTTTTGAACGACAAATTGGATTCTGGTTATTCTTATAAAGAAATCTTGGAGGGAGCAGTCGCATCCGTTGATAGAGAGAACAGCACTCATTTAAATGCAGACAAATGCGGGCGAAAAGAAATAACAGAAAGGCTATGCGAATTTGACCATACAGAATTCATAGAATGCTTAAAGAATCCCGAGTATAAAGATATGAAGTTGATTCAAGAAATTTCGAGAAAAACATCAGCAAAGCAAAATGCAAGAACAAATCCATCTTTTGCAAGTAAATTTTGTCACTACGCATGCTTCTATATTTTCGAAGGAACAGAGTATCAAGACAATTATTCTATTTATGACGGAATATTGAGAAAAGTACTACCTTTATATCTAGACTACTATAAAATTGAGGGGTCCTATGATTTAAACAATTATAGGGAGTATAGAATGGCCGTCGATAAAATTAGAGAAAAAGTTAGAGAAAAATACGGCATAGAGATTAGTAGGAACGGTTTTGATCATCTACTTTGGTATTATCACAAAGGAAGATTATAAATCATAGCCGTATGTAAGTTCTTAAAAAAAATTCTATCTTTACCCGCATGAAGAAATACCACTTGGCCACTTACGGCTGCCAGATGAACGAGTACGACTCGGCGATGATCGCCCAGGAACTCGACATGAGCGGTTGCGTTGAAACGAGCAACCAGGAAGATGCCGACTTCATCATCGTGAACACCTGCAGCGTACGCGAAAAGGCCGAGGAAACCGCCATTGCCAACATCAGCAAGCTCAAGTACCTGAACCGGAAAAATCCCGACGTGAAGGTGGTCGTGTGCGGCTGCATGGCCAAAAACCGCGGGCCGGAACTGCTCAAGCGCCTGCCGAACGTGAGCTACATCGTGGGTCCGGACCAGTACAAGAAAATCCCGGAACTGCTGCTCGGCGATGCACAGAGCCCGCTGCACCAGACGCACCACAAGATGTTTATCGACGAGGACCTGAGCGAAAACTACCTCGGCGAATACGCGAAGCTCCAGAACGATTTCAGCACGTTTGTCGCCATCCAGCGCGGGTGCAACAAGCGCTGCAGCTACTGCATCGTGCCGTACCTGCGCGGGCCCGAAAAGTACCGCGACATGGACGACGTGCTCGCCGAAGTCAAGAAGGCCGCCGACAAGGGCATTACCGAAGTGACTCTGCTAGGTCAAACCGTGAACGCCTACAAGACGGAAGGTGGCAACTTCGCCGACCTCCTCACGAAGGTTTCCGAGATTGGCGGCATCCGTCGCATCCGCTTCACGAGCCCGCACCCAAGGCACTACACGAACGAACTCATCGACGTATTGCTCAACAACCCGAAGGTCTGCCACTACGCGCACATTCCTATCCAGAGCGGCTCTGACGTCATGCTCAAGAAGATGCGCCGCCAGCACAACATGGAGCAGTACCTCTCGATTATCGAGCAGCTGCGAAGCAAGGACCCGTTCTACGGGATTTCGACGGACGTGATTTGCGGTTTCGTAGGCGAAACTGAGGACGATTTCGAGCAAACTCTCAAGGCATTTGAAACCTGCCAGTTTGACTCTGCATTCATGTTCATCTACAGCCCGCGCAAGGGCACGGAATCGTACAAGGAAGCGGAGACGCTCTCCGAACAGGAAAAGAACGATCGCCACACGCGCCTCGTGGAACTGCAGAACGCCATCACGCTCAAGAGGAACCAGATGATGCTCGGCCGCACCGAGGAACTGCTGGTCGAAAAGAACTCCGTGCGCGACGAGACGGAACTGCGCGGCCGCACCGACAACTTCAAGAAGGTCGTTTTCAAGCCCGCAGAAGGCCACACCGTGAAGCCGGGCGACTACGTGAAAGTTAAATTAGATGATATTCGTGGATGGACGATTCGGGGAAAGTTAGTCTAAATGTGGAACGTGGGATTAAAGATGAAATTTAAAAGGGCCTGCACGGTCGCGGTTATTTTATCCGCATTTTTTAGTATAAATTCATTTGCACAGACAACCACGGCGCAGCCTACCGCAAGCACAGCGGCAGCGCAGCCCGCAGCGACTGCTCCCGCCGATACGCAGGCAACCGTGACCATCGCCGACGCGCAGAAGGCGTACGTGGCCGGCAAGTGGAAAGATGCCGCACGCCTCTTTGAGCAGGCATGCCCCAACGAGCCCGATTCCACCCGCACGGAATGCTACCTGTGGAACGTGCTCGCGCTCTCGCAGATTGGCGCCGCCAAGGAATTCGGCATCGCAGGCAAGCGCCTCGACAGCCTCATCAAGAAGACCAACCCGCAAAAGGCCGTCTACGCCGACCTGATGATGACTAAGGCACAGTTCCAACTGTACATGGGCCGCAACGAGAAGGCCGCCGAGGCCCTAATCCACGCCATCGAGACGTCCCAGCCCCACCAGGCGGTAGTCCTCAAGAAAATCTGCATTGCGGTACAGCCCAAGGTGAAGAACGCGACCCTAGACGAGACCTGCAAGCGCCTCGACGAACCCGCCGTAGACGCCCCGGCAAGCCCCGCAGCCAGCCAGCCGGCAAACGAACAGCCTGCCGTGGAGCAAAAAATCGCCGAAAAGCCCTCTGCTCAGGATACGACCCCGGCACGCGCGGCAGAACCCGCGAAAACCGCCTCCGCCGACACGGTGGCAAAGGCAACACCGGCACCGGCGGTCCAACCTGAAAATCCTGCTCCCGCAGCGGCACCCGCCCCGGAAAAAGAATACTGGATCCTGCAACTCGGCGCATTCGGCGTAAAGAGCAATGCGGAACTCCTGGTCAACAACCTCAAGAAGCAGGGCATCAAGGGCACCATCGAGGAACGCCCCGGTGAAACCAAGACGCTCTACCTGGTACAGACCGGCAAGTTCGAGACCAAGGAAAAGGCCGTTGACTTCGGCGCAAGCAAGCTCACTCCGCTCAACGTCGAATTCCGCCCCATTTTGAAAAAATAACGAAACACTCCGGCACGATTTACCCCGAAAATTGGGCAAATTTGAGCAAATATCGCCTTTTTCCCTACAAAAAAAGCGAATATTGTGCTATATTTGTGTTACCCCTAAGCCGGGGTGGTGAAATTGGTAGACGCGCCGGACTCAAAATCCGGTACTCGCGAGAGTGTGAGGGTTCGATTCCCTCCCCCGGCATTACGGATAAGAGTAGGTAAAACATGTCAATTTGGAGCAAGATTGTTCTAGCAGTGTTCTTTGTCGGTGCGATGGCTTTCGCACAGTTCGACGACGAACCGTCTAATGACGATTCTACCGAGCAGTCCTACTCATACGGGGACGACGAATCTTCAAGCGACGAATCTGCAAGCGAAGCACCCGCCGGTGAGGCAAAGGCCTCCGGAGACCAGTGGGAAGGCTTCCGTTACGAAGACCTCGGACTGACCCAGTGGGAATTCCAGCAGGCCAAGGAAGAAGGCATTACTCGTGACAAGCTCACTAGACTCGTTGAACTCGGCGTCCGCATTTCCGAATACCTCCAGAAGCCCTGGAACAAGCTCGGCGTGAGTGAAGAAGATTGGCTCGCCCAGCGCTCTCAGGGCATGGAAGACGCAGACATTGACCGTTCTTATCGTCACCGCTCTGGCAACCAGAACCTTGCATACGTTTCCTTGCTCCTTCCCAGCTACTACCAGTGGAAGATGAGCCAGTCCACGAAGGCCATCTGGATGGATGCCCTGTGGGTCACAAGCGTTGGCGTTACGGTATATCTCAAAGTTGACGGCAGCTCCGCCTGGTGGTACGGCCTCCTCGGTGTCGCAGCAGCGCACATCTGGTCGTTCGCCGATGCATTCTTCGGTACGCAGTGGGACAGCAACCCCGACGCAAACCGCTTCAGTTTCGGAATCCTCCCGACCCCCGAAAAGGGCGTGCTCGGAGCCTTCCAGGTCAAGTTCTAAGCGCATCATGCAGCTGGAATTACTCAAGAGCAAAATTCATAGAGCCACGGTTACCGATGCGAACCTCAACTACGAGGGTTCCATCACTATTGCCCGTGACCTGATGGATGCCGCGAAGATCCTCCCCTTCGAGAAGGTGGGCGTGCTCGACGTGAACAACGGCAACCGCCTCGACACATACGTGATCGAAGGCCCCGCAGGTTCGGGCGTCATCTGCCTGAACGGTGCCGCGGCAAGGCTTGTTCAGCCCGGCGACCTCGTGATTATCGTGGCATACGCCACCATGAGCGAAGACGAAGCCAAGGCGTGGAAACCCACCGTGGTCCACGTGAACGCCAAGAACGAAATCGTCTAGTCCGCATTTGCTATATTCATAGCATGCGGTTGACAATCGCCCTCACATTTGCACTTGCAGTTTTAGCCCTCGCACAAGCCCCAGCGAAGGCTGATTCTGCTATAGTCAAGCGCGAAACGACCGCGAAAGTAGCAAGCGCCGCCGGCGATTCGATTATCGACACAGTCCTCCTGATTCCCGATGACGGTATTCCCTGGAACCGCTCGTACTTCCCGCGCGAAAGGCTTCTGCGCCGCTCGTCGATAGACCCGGCTCTGAGTGTTGCATACACGTACTCCGCAAGCTTTACCAGCGGGCCCTTCGGTAGTTTTGCCCAGCAGAGTTACCTCGCCCACCTCGCCTACGAATTCACGCCCGACCTTCACCTGTATGCCGATCTCGGATTGTGGATGCCCCTGTATGCGAACTTCCGTTCAGGTGCGCCCATCGCAAAGGAGGACGTGCGCCAGGGCAAGGTGGAATTCGTGCTCCCCTCCGTGGCACTGGAATACAAGCCCACAGAGAATTCCTACATCCAGTTGATGTTCGTGAACGAGAACGATGCCCGAAAGGCCTATGGCCCGCTCCGTTACTACTACGGGTGCCCGTGGAGGGCGAGTTATTACTGCAGATAAAAAGTTCGCCCTACCGAAAATTTCTATCTTTGACGCGTGCTTTTAACTAGTCACGAAATCTTTAGAAAAGGACTGCGCCCGCTCGTTTTTGCCGTGCTGGCAATAAACGTCTTGTTGCTTTCGGGCTGCGAAGAAAAGAAGGTCGTCGTGAAGGAAAAACGCACCTACAAGGGCGACGTGGAAGTGCTGAACAGCTGCGGAATTCCGGGTGCCGCCGTGAAGATGCGCACCTTCTTGCGCGAGAACGGCTTTGACGTGGTTAGTTTCGGAAACGACCGCCTGCAGAATAACGACGAGACCATCATCGTGCTCCGTAACCCCGAATGGGAAGGCGCACAGGCGCTGGCACAGACCCTCAAGACAAAGAACGTGCTTACCGTCGTGAGCAAGAGGGCGGTAGTTGACGTGGCCGTATACATCGGCAAGGATTTTGAAAAAATAATTGAACCCGAACAGGAAGAAACAAATGACAACTAAGAAGCAAGAACTTCCCCAGTCCGTACAGATCGGCGCAGGCATTCTATTTGAACTGCGTGCCCAGAACGTGCAACTGATGGACCTCCGTGGCGTCAAGGACGTGACGGACTACTTCCTCGTGGCGACCTGCGAGAGCGAAGCCCAGATGCAGGCGATTCTGAACGAACTCCGCAAGGAATTCAAGGCAAACAAGCTCCCCTCCGTTGGCGTGGAATACAAGGAAGGCGTGCGCTGGGCCGTGTTTGACGCGGGGTTAGACCTGATGGTCCACCTGTTCGAGGAAGAAAAGCGTAACGAGATTTCGCTTGACCGCCTGTATGCCGACGGCAAGATCGAGACCCTCGAAGAAGCAGACTTTGTGAAGAAGACCACCAAGAAGAAGAGCAGTGAAGATGAACTCGTTTGAGCAAGAAATCGCAGAGGCGCTCGCCGCCACCGGTTCCTTCGAGAAGGAAGCCGCATTGAAGCTTATCTCCGTGCCGCCAGATACCAGCCACGGCAACTTCACCATCCCGTGTTTCTCGCTCGCGAAGGTGATGCGCAAGGCCCCGAAGATGATCGCCGAAGACTTGGCCGCACAGGTGAAGC
>JAGAAW010000004.1 GCA_017615055.1 Fibrobacter sp. | reverse complement strand
GTGCGAACGCCCGAAGGTGAACCCGCACAAGGACGCCATGAAGGCAAACATTGCCCGCGTGCTCGGGCTTGATATCAAGCAGATTGGAATCAAGGGAACCACGACCGAAAAGCTCGGATTTACGGGCAGGGGCGAAGGCATCGCCAGCCAGGCGGTCGCAATGGTGCGCAGCCTATAGTTTGTATTATATTTCTAGAAAGACTATTTGGGGTAGTCTTGAGAAAGGAGGAAAAATGAGAAAATGGATTGCCGTATGTGCCCTGCTTGCTTTGACGCAGGCATCCCTTGCTGCATGGAACGGTTCCGCGAAGCTCCCGAAGGTTGTTTCGGGCGCGTACGAGATTACGACCCCCGAGGAACTAATCGGGTTTCTCGATTCCATCGCTCCGGCAAGGATAGGCGACAAGACTCTGAATGCCTACCTGAAGAACGACATCGTGTTTGGCGAAGATACTACCAAGCTCTGTTCCAAGCGCTGGACCCGAAATGCGGACCAGAACTACTTTTCGGGTGTTTTTGACGGCAAGGGCCATACGGTCTACGGCCTGAATGCCGAAAAAGCTCTGTTCAAGAGCGTCGGGATGGGTGCGGGCGTGGTTCGCGACCTGAACATCGTGAACAGCTCCTTCGGTAGCGATTCCGCGTATGCAACTGCAGCCATCACTGAATTCCAGCAAGGCGTTGTCCAGAACGTGAACGTCATCAACACGAAGGTTATTGCTGCGGGCAATGCGGGCGGTATTGCCGCAAGCCTTATCTCGTCGGAAGATGAACTTGTCGTGATACTCAATTGCAACGTCGTGGGAGGTTCCGTTACCGGTGGTATGTATGTGGGCGGCATCGTGGGCCAGCTTCTGGGCCGCGTGTATGGTTCGAACAATTCTGCGCGTGTTCTTTTGGCAGGCAATGCGCAGGCCGATTCCATTCCGGCGTACATCGGCGGTATTGCGGGTAGTGCCGAAGTGCGGGCCGGCTCCGTGCTGGAATCCTGCATTAACCGTGGCGATGTGGAACTGACGGGTTCGCGTTTCACCGTGTATGCCGGCGGTATTGCAGGCGAGATTTCTGGCGGGGCAGAAAACCTGCAGAACTACGGGAACATTACGGCGGGTAGCTTGCCTTCGGCCAAGTTCGACTGGAGTAGGAACGAGTCGCTTTGGCGGGTGGGCGGCATTGCGGGCCAGATAAGCCTGGATACCTACTACGCGACATCGGCATTGGACATGCTGAACGACGGGAATATCGCTATTTCTGTGGAAACGAATATGCGGGGTAACGTCTATGCGGGCGGCATTGCGGGTTCGCTGGTAAAGCCGAATGTGAGAAATACGCTGAACCGTGGCTCTATCGAGATTCGCAACAACACGGAAGAGGTCTCGGTGAATGCGGGTGGTTTTGCCGGCTGGGCTGAAATGCAAATTAACGAGAACGGTATCGCGAAGGTGAAAAACCGCGGAAGCATCTATGCCGAAGGAAATAAGGAGGTGCTTGTAGGTGGCCTGATTGGCTCGATGAGCGGGCTCAACAACATGAAGTTGCCGCAACTGCGCGAGTCGTTCAACTATGGCGACGTAACGGCAGTTTGCCCTGCGGATAAGGGAACCGTGAAAGTGGGTGGTATACTCGCGACCATGAATAGCATGAATGTGAGCGATGTGTATAACCGCGGAAATGTCTTGTTGAAGGGCTATTGCAACTACAGGTATGTGGGCGGTATCCTTGCGGATTTGGGTAACTACGGTGCCGATAGCATCGTGAATGTCTACAGTGCTGCCGCAAGCGTGAAGGGTGCTGAAACGGCCGGTGGGATTATAGGGGAGATGTACCAGGCAGAGCAAGCGTCCAATGTGTATTTCGATGGCTCGCTTGTAGATTTGAATGCCTATGGTTACGTGTACTCTAGTGAGACTCCGTGCCCGCAATGCAAGAAGACTACGGCACAACTGCAGAGCGACGAGATGCTCGCCACGCTGAATACCGCAAACGGCACTGTGGCCGATCGCAAGCTGTGGGTGCGTCGTGGTGGCTATCCGGTGCTTTCGTTCGATAGCGTGTACCTGAACGATTCCGTCTATTTCAACATGGAAAAGTTCGTCATTCCGCCGTCACGTATCGAAGATGACACGCTCTACTACACGATTTCTACCGCCGACGAGATGCGCGCCTTCTTGGAACTCGGGCGCATCTTGAGTACCAAGACCTACAAGGCGGAACTGGCGAACGATATCGTGATGGGCAAGGATTCCCTGCACCTCTCGATGCGCAAGATGTCTGTTGATTCGGTGGGCAAGTGCGTGTCGATGCAGTTCGACGGCAAGGGGCATACGGTTTATGGCCTCGACATGGAACGCTCGATGTTCCATTGTCTCGACTCGAATTCGCTCGTGCAGAACTTTACGATTGCGAACAGCAGGTTCGGAAACGACCTGGGCTATTCTGCGGCTGGCGTTACTATCAAGAACAACGGCTGCGTGCGCAACGTGACGATCCGCAATAGCCTTGTCCGTGGCGACGACGCTGCGGCTGGGCTTGTGGTGCAGAACTTCAAGACGCTGCTCAACCTCAAGAACGAGAACACTTCGGTATACTCCAATGGGGTCGCGGGTGGCATCGTCGGGTATTCCTACGAGGCGGTGATTTCGGGCGCGAGCAACTCGGGCAAGGTTTCGGGTCGCGTCGCGGGTGGCATCGCGGGTAGCGCGAACGGCTATGGTCATGGCCCGAATATCGTTTCCCAGGCGTCGAATACGGGTGCCGTGCTCGTTTCGGCAGATACCATCGTATTTGCGGGTGGCATCTTGGGTTATGCCCTGCGCACCACCATAAGCGATAGTTACAATACCGGCCTGGTGCAGGGCTCCGTGCAGAGGGGCGATATAATGCTGGGTGGCATTGCTGGTTGGGCGGATTCCATCAATTCTGTCTCTCATGTGGGCAACTGGGGCCGCGTGCATGTGATTTCGAGCGAGCGGGCGTATGCCGGCGGCATTGTGGGTCGCTTCAGCGGGCTGACGATTTCGTCGGGCGGAACGCTTTACCACGTGGGTGGATTTATCGAGTCGTTCAACTACGGTCCGGTGCATGTGAAGTCCGTGTGGGATACCTCGTATGCGGGCGGCATCATTGGGTATGCGGCGAACCTTGTGCTCCAGGACGATTACAACAGGGCTATCGTGAAGAACGGGGGCAAGTCGTCGAATCGCTTTACGGGCGGTATGGTTGGTGGTGGCAAGTTCGTGACGATTTCTCGGGGCTACAGTTTCACCGATACTTTGTCGGGGAACAGCGTGGGTACGATTGCCTACGAGGTCGAGGGCGACGGGAACATCGTGAATTACCTCTACTATGGGAAGAACAATTGGAGTGCTTCCCCGGCAGTCGTGAAAATTGCGGAGGGCGGTTCCAATATCTTCGAGAATGTCGAGGAGAAAACGTTCGAGCAGATGAAGGGCGAACTCGAGTACCTGAATGCGGAATCAGGCCCGTGGGTGTTCGGAAATTGCCTCCCCAGGATGGAGGCCGACACGACCTCGGTTTGTGCCGTGAATGTAGTCGAGGACTTCTTTGAGGAGGGCTTTGCCGACAGCGTGGGTTACCTGCTGGATGTGGTGTATGCCGACTCTACCGGCGGCGACCCTCATGGGACGACTCCTGTGGCCCCGAAGCCGCGCGATATGAAGGCGAATGCGCTCCCGATGCATGTCGAGGTTAGTGGGCGCGAGATTGCGGTCTTTGACCTGCAGGAAGGTAGCGCCGTGCTCGTGTTCGACCTGCGGGGGCGCCTGGTAACGTCGGCGCGTGCGCATGGCGAAACAGCGCGACTTTCTGTGCCGAATTCAGGCCGTTACCTGGTCCGCAGCGGCAAGTCTGCGCGTCTGGTAAACATAAGGTAGATTTTTGAAACATTGCGTTCCGGTAGCCATACGGAACGGCGATTGTGCTGGATAATTGTCATCTTGGCGCCTAGAAAAGGCTTGCATGTAAACCCCGCCTTTACGGGGTTTATTTCTATATTTTACACCAGCATTACAATTAACAATTCACCGCCATGAGCCCGAACTAGCTGAAAGGCAGCGACGATGATCCGGTAGTGGCGCTTTATAGGAAGGTCCTATTTTATGGCTTGGATGGCTCTCAAAATGTTAGGGTGCTTGGCGCTCCTCATGTTCGGCATGAAGTCGATGAGTGAAGCGCTCCAAAAAATGGCTGGTCCGCAGCTCAGACATGTGCTCGGAACCATGACCACGAACCGTTTCACGGGTATGCTCACCGGCATGTTCGTTACAGCCTCGGTACAAAGTTCGACCGCCACCACGTTGATGACGGTCTCTTTTGTTAATGCGGGAC
>JAGAAW010000066.1 GCA_017615055.1 Fibrobacter sp. | reverse complement strand
GATTCCATAATAAACCTTCGGTTTAGTTACTAGTTCTGAGTTCCGAGTTCCTAGTGTTGCAGATATCAAGAAGCTTCTTGATATAAGATATTCTAGTAACTAGTAACTATAAACTAGTAACTAATCTAACAAATCCGGGTCAATCGTGGGTTCGTAACCGGGTTCGATAAAGTCCTCGGCGGCGACACCCTTCTTGCGTGCCGCCTTCATCTGCTTGATGAGCTTGCGTTCGGCAGCCTTCGCCCTGCGATGTGCGGCAGTCGCCGCCTTCTCTGCATGGCGTTGGGCACGGGTCTTTCTTTCCTTCAGTTCCGGGAATACGCATTCCTGCTCTTCTTCGGGCATATCGCCTTCGAAGTCCTCGTCGAAGCCTTCGTCAAAACGGATGTCGGCATCAAAGTCGCGGAAGCCTTCTTCCTCGTCGAACACCGGGGCGTCTGCCGGGCATTCCTTCTTCAAAAGCTTCAGCACCTTCGCGAACGGTTCTTCCAGCGGGACCTTGAACTTCATCTTCTTGCCCGTCGTCGGGTGGATGAGTTCAATCTTCACCGCCTGCAAGAGCTGTGCCGGAGCAATCTCGAGCACCTTCTCCGCAATTTCCTTCATCAGGGGCGGCACGCGGTTCAGGCTATCCTCTCGCCCGTCGTAGAGCGGGTCGCCCACCACGGGGTGGCCCGTATAGCGGGTATGCACGCGAATCTGGTGCGTACGGCCCGATTCCAGTTGAAGTTCGAGCAAGGTCGCAATCGCGAAGAATTCCTTCGCCACGAAATGCGTGCGGCTTTCCTTTCCGCCCTTCACCACCGCCATCTTGAGGCGGTTCTTCGGGTTGCGCCCGATGGGGGCGTCAATGCAGCCTTCCAAGTCGCGCGGGCAGCCCCACACGAGCGCATTGTATGTGCGGTGCAGCGTGCGGGTTTCCAGCTGGTGTGCCAGGTGTCTGTGGGCGGCATCGTTCTTCGCCACCACCATGAGGCCCGGCGTGTCCTTGTCCAGGCGATGCACGATACCCGGGCGAAGCGGGCCGTTTACAGTCGAGAGATTTTCCTTGAAATGGTGCAGGAGCCCAGATGCAAGCGTTCCCTTGCTAATACCGTTACCCGGATGCACCACCAAATTGCGCGGCTTGTTCAGCACGACAATATCGTCGTCCTCGTACACGATGTCGAGCGGGATTTCCTCGGGCTCGAGCGTACTCGCCTGCTTCTCGGGGACCTTCTCCACCACCACGACCATACCGGTCTCCACGCGAAAATTCTTGGAAACGGCAGCGCCACCGACCTTCACCTCGCCCGCAACTATAAGTTTCTGTACGTCAGTGCGGGACACGTTCTCCATTGCACCGACAAGGAACTTGTCGATGCGTTCACCGGAGTGTTCATCTTTTACAGGAAAATTCATGGTATCAAACTTAAAAAATTTTGTATGCCCGCATGGATTCCCCCCTGTTTTTTTCGTATCTTTCAAGCATGACTTCATTCCAGAGAATTATTCGCATATTCGCCATCTGCACGCTGTTCCTTGCCGCAATGGCCAGCGCAGACACGACCAGCGTCATCAACGCACGCCCCTCCATAAACGGGAAACTCCATGTAGAAGGCACCGGACTCTTCGACGAGAAGGGCAACCAGGTTGTCATTAAGGGCGCGAGTACCCACGGGCTCACCTGGTTCCCGCAATACATAAACAACAACCTGTTCAGGCAAATGAGCCGCGAGTGGAACACGAACCTGATTCGCCTAGCCATGTATTCGTACGACTACGTGCACGGCGACCGCGAAAAGAATCTCGAAATCCTGCGGAAGGGCGTCGAGTACGCCATCGCAAACGACATGTACGTGATGGTGGACTGGCATATCCTTATCGACAACAACCCGAACGAGAACCTTGCCGAAGCCATAAATTTCTTCAACATGATGGCAAAGGAATACGCGAACGTCCCGAACGTGATCTTTGAAATCTGCAACGAACCCAACGGCGACTGCACCTGGGAAGACATCAAGGAATACGCGAACATCATCATTCCCGTTATCCGCAGGCACAAGCCCGACGCGCTGATTCTCATCGGCACCCCGAATTACGACCGCGAAATCCAGGAGCCGGCAAAGGACCCGGTGGCCTTCGACAACGTGATGTATTCGTTCCACTTCTATGCCACGTCGCACCGGGAAGAAGCCCAGGCGAAATTGCGCGAAGTCGTAGGCAGCGGCACCCCGATTTTCATTACCGAAAGCGGACTCTGCGAAGCCAGCGGCGACGGAAAAATCGATTTCGAAAGCGTCAAGGTCTGGTACAGCCTGCTCGATTCGCTCCACCTGAGCTACACCATCTGGAGCATGTCCAACAAGGAAGAGGAATCCGCCATGGTGCGCTCCGACTCGCGTGCGGTTGATTCCCTTACCGAAGCCGACCTGAGCCTTTCGGGCCTCTATGCGCGGGCACTTTTCCAGGGCACCGACCTGAACAAGATTCCGCTCATCTATGAGCCCGTATTGAACTTCAAGATTCTCGCCCGCACTCGGCCCTACATTGTGTGGGGGATTTTCGCCATTCCCGTCTTTATCGTAATCCTTGTAGTTTTCCTCATCCAGAAAATCAGGAAGCGTTTCCGCTACAACAGAATCCGCACCTACGACGACCTTCTTAAATTCAGCAAGAACGAAAGCGCGAAAAAATTCAACTCCAGGCCTGCAAAGCAGTTCCTCGGTGACCTGTTCCTCTTCCTGAGCACGTTCTGCACGTTAATTTATCTATGCTGGCGCTTTACGTGTTCCATCCCGTATGCCTACGGCTGGATTGCCATTATCGGGAGCTGCGTGCTGCTCGCCATGGAAGTCCTCGGGTTCATCGAATCGCGCATCCACTACAGCGGCATTCTAAAACTCAGGGAACATCCCCTGCCCGAAATTGCCGACGCGGACTACCCCGACGTGGATATTTTCATTTCGACATACAACGAACCGCCCGAACTTTTGCGCAAGACGATTGTCGGCTGCAAGCACATGGATTACCCCGACAGGTCGAAGGTGCATATCTACCTGTGCGACGACAACCGCCGTAGCGAAATGCGCAAGCTCGCCGAGGAACTGGAGATAAACTACTTCGACCGCCCGAATAACGATGGCGCGAAGGCGGGTAACCTGAACGCGGCACTCGCCCGCACGAGTTCGCCCTACGTGGTGACCTTCGACGCGGACATGATTCCGCAGAGGAAATTCCTGCTCAAGACTATTCCCTATTTTGTGGACGCCGAACGCATCAACGAAAGCCTCCCCGAAAAAACACGCCGCCCGCTCGGGTTTATCCAGACTCCGCAAAGTTTCTACACGCCCGACGTGTTCCAGCACAACCTCTACGCCGAGACGAAGGTCCCTAACGAGCAGGACTACTTCTACGGCGTCATCGAGGCAGCAAAGACATCCACCAACAGCGTGATTTACGGCGGTTCGAACACGATTATTTCGCGCAAGGCACTTGACGCCATCGGTGGTTTCTACACGAAATCGATCACAGAAGACTTTGCGACAGGCATGCTGATCGAATCGGCAGGCTTTGTGAGCCTCGGTCTTTCGCAACCGCTCGCATCGGGCATTGCGCCCTCCAGCTTCCGCGAGCACATTCAGCAGCGCACCCGCTGGGGACGTGGCGTCATTGCGACCGCAAAGCAGCTCAAGTTCATGTTCAACCGCAAGCTGAACATCTCGCAAAAGTTGAGCTACCTGAGTTCCGTACTTTACTGGTTCTCCCCCGTCAAGAACCTGATCTACCTGCTTTCCCCCCTGATGTTCGCTGTATTCTGCGTACCGATATTCAAGTGCACGCTGATTGACCTAGCCCTGTTCTGGCTCCCGATGCACCTGATGTCGATGTGGGCCCTCCGCTTCACAAGCCACGGGAAGATTAGCGCCCGCTGGAGCGGCATCTACGAGACATCCGTCATGCCGTTCCTGCTTTTGCCCATCGTCAAAGAGACACTGGGTATGACGCTTTCCAAGTTCAAGGTGACCCAGAAAGACAAGCGCGCAGTCCGACCGCAGGCCGACGGGAAGACTATCGCCCCGTTTGCCGTATTGCTCGTACTCACTCTCGCGGGTATCGTTCACATGGGCTACATGATTATCGCGCTCGGATACATCGAAATTCTCGCCGTGCTTTTCTGGCTTTTGCGCAACGCCTACTACCTCACCATGTGCATGTTCCTCGGGATGGGACGCGATTCCGACAGCGAACCCGTGAAGGTCCTTGCCGCCGAGAACGTGATGGTGAAAAAGCAGGACGGACACGAAATCGAGGGCATTACCACGAAGTTGACGGAACACGGAGTGGACATCTTTACCGACGAACTGAACATCTTGAACCTGGGCGAGCCCATCAGCCTCACCATATCGAAGAAGATGTACACCTTGCAGGTTACGGGAACTGTCGTTGCCATCCGCAATACACGAAGCCCGCGCATACCGAGCGTCTATACCGTCGAGATTCTTGATTTTGGCGGGCAGAAGGACGAATACATCCAGATGCTCTACGACCGCACGCCAACGCTCCCGCAACGCTTGCGGCTCGGCGAAGGCCACATCGACAACCTGTGGAACAACATCGCCCACCGCATCGTGACCCGATAGTTTTTTTCTATTGTTGTAAGAGATACGAGGAGAATTATGATAAAAAAATTATCAATTTGTTTTGCATTCATCGCATTTATCGCCTGCGGAGATGACGAATCCAGCACATCGCCTGCACAAGAACTTTCCGAAATTTCTTCGAGCACAGTCTCTGACAATGCAGGCTCGGAACAAGGCAAAAGTTCTGCGACAGACAATGAAAAGAGTTCATCTTCAACTGTCCTCAGCAGTTCCAGCTCCATTCCCACGATGAAGGAATGCGTCACGAACGTCATCTACAACGAACTCATTCCCTCCTGGGAAGAGTATCTTTCAGCAAAAGGCAACAACTGCTATCAAGAAGGTTACGCCCTGCTGACGGAAGACCGCAAGACATTTGTCATCTGTATAGACGGAACCTGGGATTCCGAATTAATCAAGATCTGCCCCGCAGAAACCGAGAAAAGCAGTTCTTCCTCGGTACCACCTAAGTCTTCATCTTCAAGTGCAATTTCGTCTTCAGCGGTGCAGAAATCCTGCCACCTTTACGACAAGGCTCCCACGGTTATCGGCTGTGAAGGGAAGTCGAAGCCCAACTGGAAATTTCTGAACCCGGACGTCGAATACCACTGCCTAGTGGACGAACGCGACGGTCAGTTCTACGCCACCGTTAAAATCGGGGAACAGACCTGGATGGCAGAAAACTTGGCTTATGCCGACGAAGAAAAAACGCCCAACCTGGCAGGCGGCCATTGGTGCGATTCGGATGCAGACAGTTGCGCCCTGTACGGGCAGCTCTATAATTTCATGAGCGTCATGAATTTCAATACCGACGAAATGATGGAAGGGAATTTGATAAAGGACACCCTTTTCGGAAAATGGGAAAAAAACCAGCAGGGAATTTGTCCCAGCGGTTGGCATGTTCCCACGGTTTCTGAATGGATGACTTTGGGCAAGGCCGTTGGCGCGGAATGCGAAGACGAAAGCCAGACAAGTTCCCCAGATTGCTCGGGAGGCATCGTAAAACTGAGATCCACCTGCGGATGGGAATACGACTCTGACGGGAACGAAGACATTTCGACAAACGAATCGGGATTTGCGCTCCTTCCTGTCAGCAACACCTACGGCTCGCAACTTGGCCCCAACGGGAAGACCGCATACGTTTGGACTTCTACCGCCGAATACTGTAGCATTTGCGCTAACAACCAAGCATTAGCATACCACATCATTGCAACCACTGGCAAGGACTGGTTCAGAGTTCAAGATGGGACCCTGCTTGTTCGAGGCCGCAGTCTGCGTTGCGTAAAAGACTAAATCCTGTCTATTTTTCTATCTTTACGCCCGAAGTTTTTAACAGAGATCCTTCGACGACGCATCTTCGATGCTTTGCTCAGGATGACACAACAAAAAGAGAAAAAAAATGCTTTTCAATTTCGACATGATCCAGGGCGTGTATGCCCGCATTCCCGCCCGCGTTGAAGCTGCCCGCAAGCAGCTGGGCCGTCCGCTCACCCTCGCCGAAAAAATTATCTACAGCCACCTAATCGATGGCGCCGAGAACAGGACCTATGAACGCGGCAAGGATTTTGCCGAATTCCACCCCGACCGCGTGGCCATGCAGGACGCTACCGCCCAGATGGCCCTTTTGCAGTTCACCACCGCCGGTAAGGCCCGTGTGGCAGTGCCGAGCTCCGTACACTGCGACCACCTGATTATCGCCCGCGAAGGTGTCGAAAAGGACCTCCCCCGCGCGAAGGAAGAAAGCAAGGAAGTGTACGACTTCTTGCAGTCCGTCTCTGCCAAGTACGGCATTGACTGCTGGCTCCCGGGCGCAGGCATCATCCATCAAGTGGTGCTCGAAAACTACGCATTCCCGGGCGGAATGATGATCGGTACGGACTCCCATACGGTGAACGCCGGTGGTCTTGGCATGCTCGCGATTGGCGTGGGCGG
>JAGAAW010000065.1 GCA_017615055.1 Fibrobacter sp. | reverse complement strand
GTTTTCACTTCCGGTGGAGCCAAAAAAGAAAAGAGCCCTCACGCCGTCCGCTGCATCAAGGACTAGGAATAGCAGCAAAACTATTTATGGTCTAAAAACATAACTGCAACGCTGGTTTTCCCGACGCGCATTTTGTACATTTTCCCCCATGACACCACTTATTTATTGGGGAGTGTCACGCGAGGCAGGCATATATCGCGTGGCGGTTCCAGACATATACGATGAACTTGCACTCGAGCGCATACGGCTGGAAACCGGCTGCAAGGTCATTCCCGAGGAGCGTTCCGAAAAGGAAATCCGCCAGATGATCCGCGAGCACACACAGAAGACTGCGGGCAACGATATTGCCGCCCTCGAAGCTACAGGGAACGCCGGAAACAAGGCAAATTCCTGGGAATCGGAGCCCGTGATAAACCTGGTCGACTCGCTCATCGACGAAGCGCTCGAAAAGGGGGCAACGGATATCCACCTGGAGCCGGCGGGCGGCACATTCACGGTGCGGTTCCGCATCGACGGAATGCTCGAGACGTATCGCGATCTTCCCGGATGGCTTGCCGAACCCGTTATTGTGCGCTTGAAGCTTTTGGCCAAAGCCGACATTACCGAGAGGCGACTCCCCCACGACGGGAGCTTCGCCTTCCAGGGATTGCGGGAAAACGCGAACATCCGCCTGAGCACGCTCCCCATACAGGGCGGCGAGAAATGCGTGTTGCGTCTGCTTCCAACAGAAGACCGCGAGCAGACACTGGATTCGCTCGGGTTCACGCCGGCGACACTGCGGGAATTCCGCCGTATCTTCAGCAAGCCGCAGGGGCTATTCCTGATTACCGGCCCCACAGGGAGCGGGAAGACCACCACGCTCTACGCGGGCCTGCGCGAAGTCCTGCAGAGGAAAATCAACGTGACGACCATCGAGGACCCGGTAGAATACCCCCTAAAGGGAGCAAACCAGGTGCAGGTCAACGAGAAATGCGGGCTCACGTTCGCAAGCGCGATGCGTTCCATACTGCGGCAAGACCCTGACGTGATTCTCGTCGGGGAAATACGCGACACAGAAACCGCCCGCATCGCGGTACAGGCAGCACAGACAGGCCACCTGGTACTTTCGACCCTGCATACGAACAGCGCGAAGGCCGCAACGGAAAGGCTACAGGACCTCGGAATCTCGCCCGCGGTCCTCAAGGATTGCCTGCTCGGGGTGGCGGCACAGAGGCTTCTGCGGAAAAAAGATTCTGCCGGTAATTATAAAGGGAGAATCGCGACGGTCGAAATCCTGAAACCCGACGGTACGTTTGAAGAAGGCTCAATGCTCGGCTATGCCGAAAAACTTGTGGAAAGGGGAATCACCGACACCGCCGAAATCAGGCGCGTACTCGGTTAGCGCTAGGGCAGAAGCGCTTCGTCTTTCATGTTCTGCTCGATGAGATTACGCCGACGTTCCATAAGCTGGGACTGTTCATCGGGCTTGCTGTTGCCCGGGCTCGCCAGCATCGCCGCAAGGTTCACTGCCTGCTGGAGGTTCAGTTCGGAGCAATGCACCTTGTAGTAGACCTGGCTTGCGGCCTCGCACCCGAACACATCCTTGCCCCACTGCGCGTAGTTCAGGTACAGTTCCAGAATACGGTCCTTGCCTAATTCCCATTCCATCACGAGCGCGTAGCCGAGTTCCTTAGCCTTGCGTTCCCATGTGCGCTCGCCCGTCAAGAACAGGTTCTTCGCGAGTTGCTGGGTGATGGTAGAGCCGCCATAGCGCATCTGGCCCTTGCTCATGTTCGCATCCATCGCGCGCGCCATGCTGCGCACGTCAAAGCCGGGGTGCATGTAGAATGCGGGGTCCTCGACAGCGATTACCGCCTTTCGCAGATTTAAACTGATGGAATCGAGCGGCACGAAACGGTGCTGGATGTTGACCTTCGGGTTCGAATCGACGAGGTCCTGCATAAAGCGACTCATCGACGGAGGCGTATCGCGCATAGCCTGGATTTCCTTGACGGGCCCGGTCACGTACGAATGCGCCTTGATGAGGAATATCGTCCCCACCACAGAAAACAGCACCGAATAAATGAACAGGACAATCAAAAAAATGCGGGCAATAATCGATATCTTCTGGAACATAGCTATGGAAAGATAAAAATTATTTCTTGCCGCCGAACCATTCGTTCACGTCCTGGCCGTCTTTCATGTTCAAAGGGAGACTCTCGAGCCCATCGCCAAGGATAATCGTACGGATTCCCGCATTCCCAAAAATTTCCTGCAGGTATTCCATCCCCTTGCGGCCCGCCTCGTCGTGGTCCAGGCAAAGGACGACGTTCTTGTTCTTGAAGAGGCTTACCCATTCCGTCTTGAAACTACGCACACCGGGAATGCCCACGGCATCGATGTTCTGCTGCAGCATGGTAAGCGTGTCGATAACGCCTTCACAGAGGTAAATCCAGCCCATCTTCTGGTTCAGGGCCGATACGTTGTAAGGGAACGGGACCGTACCGCGCAAGTGCAGTTCCTTCGGCTCCGTGGAACGTTCGAGCGCACGGGCTTGGAAATGCGAGGCCCGCATCTGCGAATCCAGGTACGGGAAAATCAGCGGGTGCTTGTAGTAGCGCAGGTTCCCCTTGTCGTTAAAGAGGCCAACGTACTGCAGCACTTCCATGCTGTAGGTTTCCTTGAGCTTACGGTTCAGGCCATCATAATCCGTAATGGTGCGCAGAAGCATCCTATCCCATATGGGCTTGAAAATGCGGCGGCGTACGAGGTATGCGGCGGCGGGAGTACCGTCCACAGGCGAAAGCATCTTGAGGAAAGAGAGGACAACCTTCTTGCGCTCGTCCTCGGGAATCAGTTCCTTCGGTTTCTTTACGGATTCCTCCGCGACATATTCGTCATTCACCGAAGAATGCGGTTCAACCGTCCTTGGTGCAGGAGCAGCCTTTTCTCCTGAAGCCTTACCACGCTTCGCACCGGGAACCAGGAACGGGTATGTATCCTTGAGCCAGTTGAGCGCTTCCATAAAACCGCAGCCGTTGTATTGCTGCACCAAGCTGATGACATCGCCACGGACATCGTCACAGACCCAGCAACGGAACATGCCGCGCTCTTCGGAAATCGAGACTGACGGAGTACGGTCGCCATGAACATGGCGTTGCGGGAAGAAACACCTAAACTTTCCACGAACGACATCGATACCCAGGGCCTGCGCGACCGCGGTTATCGAAAGCGATTCCTTGAATTGTTTAAGTTCTTCGTCTGTCATTTCTGGGAATAATAGCAAATACCTATATTTTGGATATGCAGATTCTCGAAAACGAGCCGATGAGCAAGCACACGTCCTTCAAGGTCGGTGGGCCGGCGCGTTATTTCGTGAAGGCAGAATGCATCGACGACCTGAAAGAGGCTGCCGCACTTGCAAGCGAAAAGGGACTCCCCCGCTTTATCCTCGGGAACGGCACAAACCTGCTCGTCTCGGACAAGGGGTTCGAAGGCGTCGTCATCACCCTCGCCGGCGAGTTTTCCGAAATACAGGACATCGGGAACGGAGCCTTCAAGGCCGGGGCCGCGGTACCGCTCGGGAGATTCGCGCGCACCACGCTCAAGCAGGGCTACGCGGGCATCCACAAGCTGGCGGGAATCCCGGGAACTCTGGGCGGCGCCATCTACATGAACGCCGGTGCCTACGGGCAAGAAATCGGAACGCACTGCACGCAAGTCATTACGCTCGATGCAGGCGGCAACACGCACGAATATTCAAAAGAGGCCTGCACCTTCGGGTACAGGAAAAGCGCTTTTCAGAATGCCTGCGCATCCGGGAACCAAGCCGAGCCGGGCCAGGTCATCGTCTCCGCAACGTTCCAGCTGGAAAGCGGCAACACCGCCGGCGAATCGCCAGAGCAAACCGTCGCGCGCCTCGAGGCCGAACTGCAGGAATGCATGGCCAAGCGCAAGGCAAGCCAGCCCCTAAACATGCCCAACGCGGGTTCCACCTTCAAGCGCCTGGAACGCGGTTCCGCCGATATGCCGCAACAGGTCGCCCCCGGCTACTACATCGAGCAGGCAGGGCTCAAGGGCTACCGCATCGGCGGCGCCGAAGTCAGCACGCTCCATGCGAACTTCATCGTGAACGCGGGCTCTGCGACGGCAAGGGACATCCTCGACCTGAGCGATTACGTCAAGGCGATTGTCGCCAAAAAAATCGGCATCGAGCTCCAGCGCGAAATTGTCTTGCTCGGGAAATTTTAGAGCGCGCGACAACACCCAAAATTTCTATCTTTGGGGCGTATGAAGAACGTTGATACGATTGCCGTTTTGGACTTTGGCGGGCAGTACGCCCACCTGATTGCTAACCGCGTGCGCCGCCTGGGCGTGTTTACCGAAATCCACTCCCCCGCCGCCCCGGTCTCCGAACTCGAAGGCGTGAAGGGCATCATCTACAGTGGCGGCCCCTCCAGCGTGTACGCCGCGGATGCACCGGAATACAATCCCGAGATTTTGGACCTCCCCGTGCCGAAGCTCGGCATCTGCTACGGTCACCAGCTTATCGCCCAGCAGTTGGGCGGTCACGTGGAACCGGGCAAGGTCAAGGAATACGGCATCGCCGACCTCATCGTGGGCGACGAGAACTGCCCGATTTTGAAGGGTCTCCCGAAGGCCTCTCCCATGTGGATGAGCCACGGCGATCAGGTCACCAAGCTCCCGGAAGGCTACAAGATCGTTGCCAGCACCAAGGACTGCGAAATCGCCGCCGTTGCTTTCGATAGCGACCGCCCCGAACGCCAGATTTTCGGCATCCAGTTCCACCCGGAAGTCACGCACAGCAAGTTCGGCATGAAGCTCCTCGAAAACTTCGTCGACTTCACCGGCGCAAAGAAGACCTGGAACATGAAGAGCTACTTGCCGCTCATCACGCAGCGC
>JAGAAW010000064.1 GCA_017615055.1 Fibrobacter sp. | reverse complement strand
GTTGTCGATTTCGTCGAAACGCTTGGCGCTGGCGAGACCGCGGGCAGCGAGAGTCGTGCAGATTGCGGCGGTCAGAGTGGTTTTACCGTGGTCAACGTGGCCGATGGTGCCAATGTTGCAGTGCGGCTTGCTTCTGTCAAAATGTTCTTTTGCCATTTTATTCCTCTTCTTCAGCAGAAGGTTTATCGCTTCAAGTCAAGAAGCCTCAAGGACTTCCGTTAATCCGGAAAGCATAGGAAGCGGTACTCTCCGAAATTGAGCCACAAATTTAGTAAATGCCAATTATTTTGCAAGCGTTTTTTTTGTTTTTTTACGAAAAAGGGGAAAATTGCTAGGTTATCCACAGTCTTGGGCACCCCAGAAAGCACGAATTTTATCCCCGAGGATCCTGAGTTGTCGAAATGCCGTTTTTAGCGAAATTTCAAGGTTTCAATATTTCTGACAAATAGATAAATCCATCTTATCAACAGTTAATTAACGTTTACGTATCGACCAGGGCCCGTCGTTCCCTCCCCCACCGCCTTTATTGTAATATTTATTTTACAATTTAGAATTTTACATTCAGTTTACATTCGGTTTTTTCGCGTGTGACCGAGAACATAAAAAGAACGCAATTAAGGAGTTAGCACATTTTTTACAAGGAAATTGGCATCAATTAAAGTATCTTTGTTGCGGTGTGATTAGGGTATTGAGGAAAACTATGAAGAATACTTTTTTGAAAGCCCTGCTTGCCGCAGGGGCAATCCTGTTCGCCTGGAGCTGTTCCGACGAATCCACGACTGCCCCGAAGGCTCCTGAATACGCAGTGACCTCGGATGCATGGCTCCTTTCCACCGACACGGACTACATCATCTACCTTGACGGGCGCGTAACGAACGCCGAAGGCGATGTCGTCGCCAGCATCAAGTTCATCGACAATTCCTCCGTAGGCGTCATTACCGACCTTGCGGGCAACGTGCTCTATGACGGCGTGGACGTCGCAGGGCTCCCGCTCCTCGAGAAGAACACGACCATCTATGCCATCACAGGCCCGGCCTTCCACCTGAAGGACGAAACAGGCGACTACCTCATCTACCTCGCCACCGACGGCGGTTCCATCGGATTCGTGACCGACTCCAACGCGACAGTCATCGGGTTCTTCAACTTCGAGACCAATACGGTCATCGCACCCGACGGCGTTACCGAGCTTACCAAGGTCGACAACATCCTCGACCTCCCGGTGTTGCAGCCGGGCGACAAGTTCACCAAGGAACCCGACCCGGTTATCGAATCGAGCTCCAGTGCAATCAATCCCGAATCCAGCTCGAACGGGGGCGGAGATATTAACCCGACCAGCTCCGCGACACCCAAATCCAGCAGCAGCCAGCCGAAGTCTTCGAGCAGCGCCCCTAAGAGCAGCTCCTCGGCAGCACCTGCAGGCGGATGCCCGACCATCAAGACCAAGAGCGGCGGCAGAAGCGGTTCTGGATGGGCAACACGCTACTGGGACTGCTGTGCACCCCACTGCTCCTGGGCAGAAAACGCCGGTGGCAACACCACCAAGACCTGCGATTCCAAGGGCAAGAACGTTGTCGGCGGCGGCGGCAGCATTTGCTCCGGTGGCCAGCAGACGACCTGCCTGAGCCAGATTCCGTTCACTGTCGACGGCTGCACCGATATGGGCTTCGCCTTCGCGGCGGTCCCGGGTGCTGACGGCGGTACCTGCGGCAAGTGCTACCAGCTGACCTTCACCGGCAAGGGCAAGTACGCAAGCGACAACAACCTGAGCGCCATCAAGGGCAAGAAGCTCATCATCATGACTACAAACATCGGCCACGACGTGGAACAGGGCCAGTTCGACATCATGATCCCGGGTGGTGGCGTGGGCGCCTTCAATGGCTGCAGCCAGATGGGCTGGGGCAACCAGGGCAAACAGTATGGTGGCCTCCTCAGCGACTGCGAAGAGGAAAGCAACTACAACTCGTCCAAGACCCTTACCTGCCTCAAGAACAAGTGCAACAGCGTGTTCAGCAACGATGCAACCGCCAAGCAGGGCTGCATGTTCCTCGCCGAATTCATGCATGCGGCAGGCAACCCGCTGCACAACTACGTCGAAGTGGAATGCCCCGACGTGCTGAAGAAGAAGTATTAATAGGATTTAAAACAAGTTTAAAGGTTCCGCTTTTCGCGGAACCTTTTCTTTTTTCATGAGGGAAAGAACTGTCGCGCGACTTGTTGTCTATCGCGCACCGGGTATTTATAAACCAGGCCGCACACCGTGACGATTGAGCATTCAGTAATTTATATTGTAGGCATGATGTTTGGAAAGATACTTAGAGCGGCTGCGATGGTAGCCATTTTCGCGGGGTTCACGTGTGCGGCGCAGGCGCAGACGCGCGTGGCGTGCGTGGGCAACAGCATTACCGAGGGCTACGGAATCTGGGACCAGAAAAAGTACCCCGACCACCTGCAAGAAATGCTGGGCGACGGCTACAGCGTGCAGAACTTCGGCGTATCGAGCATGACGTTCGCTAACAAGGGCCCAGACGACAACATGAGCTACTGGAACACCACAAAATTCAAGGCAGCCCTCGAGTTCAACCCCGAGATAGTCGTCATAGAGCTCGGGACAAACGACAGCAAGTTCTTCACGAACAACTGCATCGAGAACGGGCAGCCCACCTACAACTACAATTACGGGCAATACGAGAAGGAACAGCTGTACAGGGACTACGAGGCACTCCTCGATACGTTCATGCACCTGCCGGCAAGCCCGAAGGTCTATGCCACACTGCAGCCCTATTCCAACAACTGCGGCTGGGGAATCATGGATACCGCAATCGTGAACCAGATAAACCCCATCATCCAGGAAGTTGCAACCCGGAAAGGCGTGGAGATTATCGACCTGCATTCGCAATTCAATACGCCCGAATGGTTCCTCGCCGACAGCGTACACCCGAACGCGACAGGCGCGAAGGAACTCGCGAGAATTATAAAGGAAGGAATCTTACGCGTGCCGGCGGATACCTCGAAGACTCCCGCGGACACGGTGCCCGAAGTAAGCGATTCTACCAAGACGCAGGATTCCACGACGGCAATCCGCAGGAATGCGCGGGATTTCTCGGATAGGGATGCTCCCGGTTTGGGTGGTCAAGATGCGCGCAGGCAAAAGGCATATGACATGCAGGGCCGCCATCTGCAAAACAGGAAGCGCACCGCCAGCCCGACGGTAAAGAAAGGCGGGGCGAGATAATGCCGAAGATCCTTTTCGTGTGCCACGGCAACATCTGCCGAAGCCCCATGGCCGAATTCGTGATGAAGGAGATGGTCTCCAAGTGCACGGATTCTAGATGCGCGGACTTCGAGATTGCGAGTGCGGCAACGAGCACCGAAGAAATTGGGAACCCGGTGTACCCTCCGGCACGCCGCATGCTGGCCTCGCACGGCATAAGCTGTAGCGGAAAAACCGCAAGGCAGATGACCCTACGGGACTACGAATACTACGACTATATAGTGCTGATGGACAAGAACAACCTGCGGAACCTGCGCTGGATACTGCCCGCGGAAATCTACGAGAAGGAGTGTGCGGGCGGCGGGAAGGTATCGCTACTGATGGACTGGACCGGGAATTCGCGCGATGTAGCGGACCCGTGGTATACCGGCGATTTCACCGCCACGTGGAACGACGTGAACGCGGGTTGCCGCGCGATGCTTGAGCAACTGCTAACTAGAACTGCTCCAGGAGCCTGATACGCTCCGGCGTATCGGGGTGCGTGCAGAACATAATGTTCGCCTTGGCCACCCAACCCGTGAGTTTCATGTTGTTGTCGAATTCCTCATCGGGGTGAATGATATAGAGCTGTGCGACATCGCCACGCTGCACATCGGCAAGACCAGGTGCATCGGAAATCTTCTTGAGCGCAGAGGCCAGCGCAAGCGGGTCGCCACAAAGTTCAGCAGCACCCGCATCGGCCACGTACTCGCGCTTACGCGATATGGCAAGGCGCGTCATGAAACTGAAGAAATATCCGATGGAACTCCAGATAATCAAGGCTATCAGGAGGATCATGATTTCCAATATGATGACTCCGCCACCCTTTTTATTCCTCCGGCCAGAAGAACGGCGCGAGCCGCGGCACAAGGCGCCAAGCATCCTTATGGACATGGACTGAATGGCCGCAAAAATTCCGACGAACACGATGCACACCACCATCAGGCGCGTATCGCGGTTCTTGATGTGCGTAAGTTCGTGACCCACGACCGCCGCAAGTTCCGCATCGTTCAGCTTGTCGATAAGCCCCGTCGTGAGCGTGATGGTAAACGACGGAATATCGATACCGCTCGCAAAGGCGTTCAGGTTCGAGTCCTCGACGATATTGATCTGCGGCATCTCGATGCCGCCCGCGATGCAGAGGTTTTCAACAATGTTATAGACGCGCAAATTATCCTTGCGCTCCACGGGCTTGGCATGGGTGATATGGCGAATGATGGCCGTATTCGTGCAGTACGCGATAATGAACCAGAGCCCCGTCATCGTAAGCGTGAAGGGCATGGCATCCTTGAAGTAATGCCAGATGATATCCCAGTGGAACGTGGTTGCCTGCAGACCCGGCGGGCAAACGCCATCCCAGCAGAACCACCCGATAAAATCAAGGGTCATTATAGCCAGGAGCACCATCCCGAGAAGGATTACAGGGAACATAAAAAGCAGAATAACCGTATTGCGGTTATTCCGCCAAATCTGGGTCTGGATACCGACGTATTTCATAGAGATGTGTAATGTGAAGTGTGTAATTTTAGATTATTCATCTCACATTTCACACTCCACATTTTTCATTCCTAAAAACGTACCTCGGGAGCCTTGTTGAGGGTCTCGCGACTTTCGGTAGCCTCGAACATTGGCGCACGCCTGAAGCCGAACATGCCAGCGACAATATTGCTCGGGAACACCTCGCAGGCATTGTTGAGCTCGCGGGTTGTGGAGTTGAAGAAGCGGCGGGAGGCAGAAAGCTTGTTCTCGATATCGGCAAGCTCGTTCTGCAGCTGCAAGAAGTTCTCGTTCGCCTTGAGTTCCGGGTAGGCCTCGAGGGACACGCGGAGACCGGCGAGCGCACCGGAAAGAGCCTTGTCGGCGGCCACCTTCTCGTCGAACGTGGTGGCGCCCATGGCGGCGGCACGTGCGGCAGTCACCTTCTCGAAAGTCTCCTTCTCGTGGGTGGCGTAACCCTTCACGCTATTCACCAGCTGCGGCACAAGGTCAAAACGCTGCTTGAGCTGCACATCGATATTCGCGAAGGCGTTCTCGCGATTGTTGCGGAGCTTCACGAGCCCGTTGTACATGGAGATGAACCACACGACAAGAACAACCACGACGATTGCGACAATAATCCCTGCTGTCATAAGCGACTCCTTGGGTTAAGGGTACTGTGGGAATATATAAAAAATAAAGGCCAAAAAATAGACAGAATCAAAAACAGTTAATAAAAGTAATTACATTTTTAGCAGCATTCTGATGGATTGACATATATGAATCTTTTTCCAGCCGACTTTGACAACGAACCTGTAAAGAAAAGGCCCTTCCCGTTTAAAAGAATCGCTATTTCCATAGTACTCTGGGGCATTGCTGCCGCGTATTTCTTCTGGAAAGAAGACCTGTTCAACGACGCCGGCCCCTATGCATACGTCGACGACGGACTATTGATCTTTATTGCCGCGAACTACAGTTTCAGAATCCTGCACTGGATAAAGGAAGGCTTCTTTTGGGCACTGAACTATATCGGAAGGATTCTCTTCTCCATCGGCACTTCCATTTTCTGCACCATCTACGGGATTTCGCCTGTAGATATCATACCGGACGTCGTTCCCGTGCTTGGCCTGGGCGACGACGCCGTAGTGATACTCACGGGCATCTACATGATATTCAGGGCGCTGAAAATTATCAGGATTGCCAAGATCATAGGAATAATCGTCCTGATCGGCATAGGCATCATGATTATATACGGCATTCTAAGACTCGCTGGAGTGATGTAAGGCTACAGCGCATTTTTCATGGTTCCCAAAAGTGGAACTTCAAAAACTCTCGCACCATTGAACCGCAGGCCTAATCACTGCGGTTTATTTTTTGAGGGCGGCAAAAACTGGAACTTCTACACGTGAGTAAATGCCGCAAAAATCGGGGGCGAAAAAAAGTGCCCCAAAAAAGCGTACCTAGAGCACCCTTTTTTACCTAATTTTTTCACTAGGCAGAAAACAAGTTAACTACAAAAAAAGGAAGAGCTTATGGCTTTAATGACTATGACCAGGAAAATCATGCAGCCCCAGGCCGAGGGTGCACAGACCGCAAAAAGAACCGCCGCCGAAATGGGCACGTTTGTCGACCCGCGCGACGGCACCGAGTACAAGACCTGCAAAATCGGCAACCAGATTTGGCTCGCGGAAAACCTGAAGTTCGAACTGGATTCGGACGACTGCGTCGCCTACGACGAAGACTACCAGTACTTCGACAAGTACGGCTACCTGTACTGCGAAAACGGGCTGGAAGCCGCCATTCCCGAAGGCTGGCACCTCCCGACACAAAAGGAATGGGAAACGATGGTCCGCTTCGCGAAGAAGGATTCCCGCTGCAAGGACGTCTTGAGCGTTATCGCCTCGGAAGAATGGATCGAGTCGAGTTCCGACAAGTACGGTTTTTCCATGTTCCCCGGCGGAATGCGCGACTGCGGTGATGACTTTGTGCAGCTCGGTTACTCCGCATGTTTCTGGGTTCGCGAAGAAGGCAATCGCTACGACTGCATCTCTTTCGAGGAAGGCTTCGACGGAATCAATGACGGCGAAACGCTGCTATACGCTTCCGTACGCCTTGTCAAGAACGCGGAGTAGCTCACCCGCCGTACACCTTCCCCGCCTTCTCGAACTGGTCCTTGAACCAGAGGCGCAGTTCACGCGGGGCAAGGATTTCGGCGTCGAAGAGGAACTGCGGGAAATACACCTTCGCAAGCTTCTCGGAGCATTCGAAAGTATAGTCGCCGGCACACTCCACCGCAGCGGGCAACGCGCCATCCACCGCAATCACCTTCGGGCGGTTAGTGGTAAGCCTGTTGTAGCGTTCGGCCCCCTGCTCCGTGAGGCGCACCTTCACCTGCTGCCCATAGCACAGGAACGGGTCGAAGTGCTCGCGGAACGTTTCCGCCTGGTGCGAGAGTTCAAAGTTTTCGCAGTGGAAAGCGGCGCCCCTTTCCGGCGCAACGCCCCGAATGTGGCAGAGGCGCAGCGAGTGGAACCTGGATGCGGAAGGAGCACCAGTACGGTCATCGCACACGACGACATAGGCGCGTACCTGCGACGGAGAGAAAGCGAGGAAACATGGCGACACGCGCTTGGGTTCCCCGCGGTACGTGAGGTTCACGTTCACACGCGCCTTTACCGCTCGCATTAGTTTGTCAAGACTCTCGCGAAAGATAAAGCATTCGCGCTGGGCACGCGGCAAGTTCACGTAGCATTCAAAGTAGTAGCGGCAAAGTGCTGCGGTCCTGACGTTGGCTGCACCGGCAAGAGAGCGGGCATAGTTCGCGAAACTCTCGCAAGGCCTGTTCAGCGTAAACTGGAGCGGCGCCACATTCTTGTAAAGGTTGTCGTCGCCTGCAAAACGTGCAGGGTCGGGTTGCGGGAACTCCGTATAACGAGCGAGAATCCTGTTGCACAGGTTTCCAATGCCCTTGAGCCCGTAATCCTCGATATCGAGTTCCATCTGCGTGCGGAGCAGGTGCGATATCGCCACCTTGATCTTTTTCGATGCTGTATCCATACCCTAAAGATAGTTTTCGCTTGGCAAAAAGTAACGCGAACAAGCCTAAAAATACGGGTTCCAGAAATAGCGGTAAAAATTGCGTTTTTGATTAAATTTCAACAATTTTTATAGAATAACGAGTTCCATTTTATAGAACTGAAAAATAATGCCTATTTGAGCACGAGAAAAACGGGGCTAAATTATGGGAAAACGACAATCAGAAGGAGGCCACTATGGCTAAGAAAGCAAGCAGAAAACCGGTCGACCTCGAAAATACCGAGGGAATGGAAGAAATCAACGCGGAGTTCGAGAAGTTCGAAACTATGGCCGAAGAAATCGAGAAGGAAGCGGAGGACATCGAGGAGTCCATGGGCCTCTTCGAGAGCATCCTGGACATAGCGCACGACCTGTTCCCGAAGGCCGTGGAAAACGGCCTCGAGCGCGTCGCGAACTACATGGAAGATATCGGACCCTCGTGGGAGGCGGGCTGTGACCGCATCTACAACAAGGTGATGAACTTCCTGGACGGCGCCGAGGAAAAGACCATGAAGGCGATAGACAAGCTGGAGGTCTCACCGGTCGGGATGGCGATAAACAAGGTATACGAGAAGAACCACCGCGACGACGACTAATATCCAACTTACTTGACTTTGATGCCCTGGGTTGCAAGGACCTTGTCGTTCTGCACGACTCTTGCAATCAGGGTGCCGCGGTGCGGAAGCCTGGCGAGGTTTACCTCGGTGCGGGTACCGTCAAAGGTCTGGGCCAAAAGCTGATTGCCGAGCATGTCGAATATCTTCACGGTCTTGGCGCCCTGGGCGGTGGCGAGCACGTAAAGCTTGTCATTGCTTACCTGCATGCGGGCCTTGGCAACATTGGAAACCTTCACGAAGCCTACGCGGTCATCGGTGGTTTTGCCCGGACCATAGCCCCACAAGAGCTTGCCCTTGCTGCGAAGAACAATGTACGGGGCCTGCGGAGCTTGCTGGATATCGCCCTGGTCCTTGTCCCAGTCGGGGGTGCCTTCGTAAGCGGGCGCGTCCTTGGCTGCGGCGTGGGCGGTAAAGCTCCAACCGTCAATAACCTTGACCTTGGCGGGGGTCCTGAGTGTTTCACACATCCCGGCACTAGCTATGCCAGAAGATACTCCCAAGTCGAACCGCAGCCTATTCCCAAAACGTATCGTGCCAACGCTGATGGCCTGAACCCAGGTGTAGGTCTTTTCGTCTTCGTTGTAAGTTTCTTCTATCCTCTGTGGTCCGTTGTGCCTCAGGAAATCCATTATTTCCCTGTCATTGTCGCACGGCTTATTGAAGCCCGCAATATCGTATACCTGGCAAAGGTCTTCGTCGAATACGGCCCCGCAAGATTCTATATCCTCTATAGTGGCGTCAAAATAGATGTATGCGACGACACTGTCCAAGTCTTCCATCGTCTCGTTGCTGATCTGAATGTTGAACATGTCTATGTCGGCGAAGGTGTAGTGGTATACTGCCGCGTATGTTTCTCCAGAGAAGGGGCTTACTTCGCCAGAACTGCAGTTGTCGCACTTCTTTTCGTAGTAGTCGCTGCCACCGTTGCTCACGATTGTCAAGGCGGACAGGAGCAGGGCCGAAGCGTCAAGGCAGGTCTCGGAGATGTGGTAATCTTCCCAACTCAATGTAGATGGAGCCCATGAATTTTCGGCGCCTGGTGTTAGACCTCCAAAAAGCCCTCCGACAGGGCAAGCATACTTGTAACTAAATCCAGGCATATTTCTGCCTTCGGGGTTAGATGCCCTATGGTGCGGGTGAGCGTCATTCTTGTCGCCCACGCCGTACACGAACGAAACATCCCACGGGTTCACACCGAACATGTAGTTCAGCTGGTTAATGCCCAGTTGTTTCAAGGCGGCGGAGTTCCAGTTATGGGTGCCTGTTTGCGGCAGTTCTATGCCATCCAAATCCTTGGTCACATCAGCATAAGCCAACACGTCGAAGATGTTGCCCATCTGGTAGCGATTATAAATCCAGGTTTGGTCGGTCGTCATAGTGTACCAGAGGTCACCATAATAAAAGGGCTCGCTGGCTCCACCGGTGCTTAAATTCGGAATGGAAATGCTCTGGGATCCATTGGCGCTCATGTCGATAACGTTTGTTCCAAGGGCCAAGGCGACATTTTCGGCATAGGCTAGACGTGTTTCGTTATCAATGCCGTACTTAAGACTTGTCTCGGCATCCTTCAACAGCATCTTGTAGAAACCGTATAGGGCGTAGGTATGGGAGTTTGCCCAGCTGGTGTTCTTGGTGGACTTGCGCATGCCGCCTCGGGTCCAGGCCATCCAGCCGCCATGGAAAAGCCCGGGGTAACCTTCCTGCGCCATGCCAATTTCAGTATCCTCAACGGCATCGTTCAAGTAGTCCTTCTTGCCGGTCTTTTCGTAAGTGGCATAGTGGAGTGCGACAGCCGCAAGGGCAAGGTCATCATTGGATTCGTTGTTTCCGTTGTATGCCGGGGTGCTCCAACCATCGGGAATCGTATTGTGCTTATACGATTTGCCACCATCGTAAGTTCCCGGTCCAAGATTTTTTTTCTTGAGTTTCAGGTTCTTGGCAAAGCCGTACATCTTTTCAGCAACCTTCAAGCAGCTGTCTGCAAAGGCCTTGTCGTACTTGGCATAGTCCTTGCCCAAGATGGCGAGGCCTGCGGCAATTTCAGCGGAAATGTTGGAACCGAGTTCGCCGAGTCGAACGTCTCGTTCAGCAGGTCCGCCGCGTTTGGTAACGGTTACGTAGTCCTGGACTTCCGGGCGGCCCCACCAGCCATGGTCACTGCCGAAATTGCCCACAGAAACAGGCATATCATCGACAACGCCCTTGGCAAATTCGTAAGCTCTTAAGAAAAAGTCTGCACCGTGCTTTGCTTCGCGCAAAACATCGGGAACGCCGTCGGTCTTTACAAAATCACTCTGGTTGTAGGCGTAATGGTCTACGTCCTTATCGGGGTTGGTGGCCGACATCACGGCCAATGCCATAAAGGCGAATGCCTGCGTCTGCGATTCCTTCAGGTGATCGCCACAGTCATACCAACCACCTTGTAGTGCACCTTCTTTTGAAGCAAGTTCCGTGGTGGCCGAGGCGGTACTGCTCACCACTTCGCCAGCGCCGTCCTTCACGTGGCTCGGGCCATGGAACCAAGATTCGGAATTACCGCTACGCTGGATGCCGAAGAACTTGAGCGCAGCATCCTTGGTCATGGTGTAAACATCATCGCTTACAATGAACGTGCTGGAAACTTCGTCACCCACCTTGATACGCAGGCGCTTTTCGGTAGGTACGCTTTGCGGGATTTTGCCGACAAAGACTTTGCCAGAAGGTCCGATAATTTTGACCTTGTAACGTTCTTTGTAGGATGTCGTGTAGTCTGTACCGGCAACAATTGTCCAGTCGCTTGCAGTTTTTGTTCCTGTTTCGGTAAAAGTTCCCGTGACCTTGGTGCTCAGTGACTTTCCGTCGGCATCTACAACTTCGAATTCGGTGGCTTCGGCGCCCACATAGTAGAACTGGCGCTCCTTATCACTCTTGAGGTAACCCGCCTGGTTCACGCGAATCGGAGAAATCTTGGTGTTAATGGCGTCAAAGTAAGCCTGGTCCAAGGTGTCGGGCATCAGGGCACCCGCCTTGAAACTCTCGGGAGTGGCGGGAATATCCAGAACACCGATTTTCTTTGCTACGGTGGTATCGAACGTTTCAAATACCTTCGCATCCCAGTTCAGGGGCCAGGTGGGGCGAATCAAGTCGTAGGGGGTAGTGGCGGCCATTGCTGCCGTTGCCGAAAAGGCGAGGGACGCGGCGATTGCAATAGGCTTAATATTTTCTTTATTTCTCATAATTTCCTCCTAAAGTAACTGTAGGTAATTATAAGAAATGTCTATCTAGATTTCAAGTACAACGTAAAAAAGTGCTTCGTATTAACGAAGCACGGTTGCGATAGTGAGCACTTTCCGGATTGCCTTACTTGCGATTGGCGCGAACAGCATCAACCGCGGCTTTAACAGCCTCTTTCTTGGCCTGTTCTTCCTCTGGCGTGGGCTTGGTATCCTCTAGCAGGCGGTCGGCCCATTCGTCCCAGAAGCGGCAACGTTCGCCCTCGAGTTTCATCTTCGCGAACTTCACCGGCTCGGTCTCGACGGCAAGCGTCACGACCGATTCCTTGTAGGCCTGCGGGAGGCCCGCCACATGCGACATGCGCTGCTTGAGTTCGGCGACGGTCGCATCCAGGATATCCACCTCGAAACGGCGTTCGATGTAACGGCGGGCAATGAACCCGAGCGCCATGAAGTAGTCGCCCTGGTTGCCTTCAGCAAGGTAGTTCTTGGCGCGCAATTCCTTGAGCGCAAGCACGGCTTCCTCGTACGGCGGGAGGCGTGGGGCCTCGCCCTTCTTCGCAAACTTCTTGTGCAGGAACCACCCAAGGAACACGAGCAGCACCACACCTAGTACAATCAACACCACGTAGAACCACTGCGGGAGGCGCGGGTCATCGAGCGGGTCTTCCGCTTCCAGGATGTCCGTTTCCTCGCCCGTAGTGCGGGTAGAGACCTTCACGGCCACCGGGTCGGTATTCACCTTCACGGTATCGCTACCCACCACGGCATTCACCTGCTGCGGCGCAATCAGGAAGTCGCCGCTCACGAATGTGTTGAGCGTCGCGTACCACACGAACTTCGCGGTGCCCTTGGGCATGCCCTCGGTCACCTTCTCGTTCTTCATCTCCTTAACCTCGAAACTCCCGAGGTTACCGACAAAACTCGGCAGGTCTACGATGGCGTTCTCCGGAGCGGTCACCTGGATTTCGTAATTGAACATGTCGCCCACGAACACCTGGGCGTTATCCACATTCGCCTTGACCGAGACATCGAAAGCGAGGGAAGGAATGGCACAGAATGCGAGGATTGCAAAAACGGAAACGAAAGAACGATAAAGTCGCGACATAAAAAACCTCTGTGCCGAAGAATATACAAATTTTGCCCGTGAAAAAGTAATAGAACCATGACGGCAACCGCCGCGTCCTTTGGCCCCCGAATGGCACCGCCAGCACTTTTACCGACTTTTTCTATATTGTAACCTTATGTTACACCGTTCCATTTGCAAGTTGATTCTCGCACTGGTGCTAGCCTACGCCGTACTTGCAAATGCAGGTGAAAGCGAACTCGCCGCGGACACCACCGCACACGCTGCCGCAGGTGCGAAAAACTCCGCGACCTCCCCTGCCGCGGATACCGCGAAAACCGATAGCGCAAAGGCGGACTCGGTACCCGAAACCATAACGCAGGAACACATCTTCAACATCGTGGGGCTCGTGCTCCCGCACAACTCCCTACGCAATTCCAAGACGCTCCACAACTGGCCCTTCTTCGCAGTTGCGGTCCCCGGCTGGGTATCGACCATCAGGTTCAGGAAGGACCTGAACAAGGTACTTGCCCTCAAGGGGTTCGCCACGTACGACCTGGGATTCAACGGAATCGGGCTACGGCTAGACGCCTCGATAGAGTTTATCCACCTGCTGGAACTCGGCGTGCAGGCGAATACGGGAACCGCCCTCAATTACGGAGAGACGGCGACATTCATGGGCGTGTACGAACCCGAAAGGCGTGACTACCGCCAGGACATATTCTTCACGGAATTCGCCTACGGAATCAGGTACCACGCAACGCTCACCATACCGCTGCTCGCGTTCCTGCCCAAGAGCAAATGGACAAAGATTATCATCAAGGGGACTGCAGACTATACCTACTCAGGCTACACCGGTGCCGAGGATGGCGAGGTGTGGAAGGCGGGCAGCGAGAACCTAGTCAACGGATTCAAGTACAAGTGCGGCGGCACGTTAATTTATATACTCCCCTTCAAGCGCGTGAACATGGCGATGCTCGCATTTAGCGTGAGCGGGTTCAAGCACACCTACGACTTTGACGATGCCTACAGGGACTACAATCCCGGATTCAAGACAGTAAACATCACCCCGATGGCATCCATCAAGATCAACGACAACTGGAACGGCATGCTGATGGCGATAGTATCGCGCGACCGCGTGTTCGAAAACAGGCGGTACCCGACTACCGAGGAACTATTGCAGAAGCAAGTCGGCAGCGAGTGGGACCTGCGTTCCGTAATGTTTATCGCAAGCAGGAAGTTCTAAAAACTATCTTTGTGCGCGATGAATATCGTACTCGGCATATATCTTGTTGTTCTCGCGGCTATCGCAATACGCAGCGCGCGTAAGGTCAAGGACGTTCCCGACTTTTTTGTAGCGCGGAAGGGCGCTTCGGCGCGTATGGTGGCGGGGAGCCTTGTCGCAACCATCCTCGGCGGGTCGGCCGTAATCGGCGCGATCGATTCCGGCGCGAAACTCGGCGGGGCCGCCAGTTGGTTCATGCTCGTGGGAGCGCTCGGGCTCCTGGCACTCATCCCGTTTGCGGGTCGCGCATACAGCCACGGGAAATACACGCTCCCCGACCTGGTAGAGAACCTGTACGGTAAAGGCCCGCGCCTTGTAGCGACATTCGTGATTCCCATTGCCTGGACAGGCATAGTCGCGGCACAGATCATTGCGGCGGCGAAACTCCTGATGACGTTCACCCCGATGGAATACACCACGGCCGCCGTCGTGTCGGCGGCGGTGTTCACGGGCTATACGCTCGCGGGCGGCCAGCTTTCGATTTTGCGCACGGACTTTTTGCAGGCATGCCTGATTATCGCAGGCCTGCTGCTCATCGCGGGATTCGCGCTGTTTAACGGCGCGGGCGATGTTGCGAGCGCGACTAATAACGCGACAAACAGTACGGCTAGCATCGCGGGCATATTGCAGGGCGCACCCGCCTTCCCGTTCAACGCGAACTTCACGCCGCTCGACCTGTTCCTGCTTATCCTTACCTACGGCACCACCTACACGGCAGGGCCCGACATCTTTAGCCGCGTGTTCTGTGCGAAAGACACCGCAACTGCAAAGAAGGGAATCGCGATGGCAGCGGCAACCCTCATCCCTGTCGCCTTCATCATCGGGTTCCTCGCGGTATTCGGCACGAGCCTCGGTGAAGTGCAGGGCGCGCGCATCACGGCCATTGCAGGGACCGTTCTGCCCGTACCGCTTATCCCGCTGGTAGCGCTCGCGCTCCTGAGCGTCGTGCTCTCCAGCGCCGACACCACGCTCCTCAGCAGTTCCGTCATCCTGTGCGGTCTGTTACGCATAGGCGCAGAGAAGGGCCCGCAAAACGCAACGGCTCGCGATACGCAAAACGATGGCAGGCCGCTCCTCAAGGCACGCATCGTAATCCTCGTAAACGGCATCGTGGCCCTGCTGCTCGCGCTCGTGTTCACCGACATCATCGGCACGCTGCTCCTCGCGCTCGCCGTCTACGCCGGCGCCTTCACCGTGCCTATCCTGTGGGGCCTCGCGGGGCTACGTTCCAGGCCAACAAGCGTCGCCGCGGGCATAATTCTCGGCGGTGCGCTCGCCCTCGCAGGCAAGCTCTGCCCGCCCCTTCCGGGAACTATCGGGAGCCATACCGGCGACGTCCTCACGATTGCAGCCTTCATCGTGAACGGAATTTGCCTTGCCATCGGGCGCATCAAGCCGATAGGCTCCCCGTAAAATCATATCTTTTAGGGCATGGGTGCAAGTTTTTCCGGACATACCACTCCACGCCTGCTCATAGGCATCATCGCCATGGCGATTGCGGGGCTGCTCACTTCGTGCTCCTCCACCAAGATGGAATACGCGAAGGAAGTCGAGATGGACGCCTATCCCGGGCCAAACGTCCAGGGCATCAACCGCTACTTCAAGGAAAATAGCGTGGGTTCGCGCCTGCATGGCGGTTTCATCGTGAGCAAGCTCGAACACTACGGAGTTGACGGTGTAGAAAACGAAGACGAGTGGGATTCCGTTGACGTGGATTCCAAGTACAGGATTACCTACCTGCCCGTATACGGTTCCATCGACAAGTTCGCGAAAGGCGAACTGTTCATGATGAACATCGGGTTCGGTATCTACCACGGCATATACGCCTCCACCTCCATCGGCATCAACACCAGGCACTTCGAACTCGGGCTCTCCTCGTTCCAGCGCTTCACCTACCAGATTATCAACTACCTCGGCTACGAAAAGGACGACGAGGGCAACCTCAACAAGCTCGAGAACTTCGACAACGAGAACAGACTCGTATTCCAGTACGGTGCCGGCGCCTACGCAAGCCTGTTCCTCGGGTCTGTAACTCTGTCGTACAACGGCAACATCTACAGGCCAAACAAGTCCATCATTATCGACAAGCCGATTCCGCAATTCAAGTTTGCGACCCCATACCTGTTCACGAACAACTTCCTCGTCTCATACTGGTACAACCCCACCACGGAATTCCAGGTGGGCCTAACGAACATCCTGCTTGACTTCAATGGCGGGCACTGGTCGCTCACCGGTGCCATCTCGCTCTGGGCATTCTAAGAAAAACTCTTTATCGCTTTGTTCAGTATCCGCTTGCTGCGCAGGGCAACCGTCGGGTGCTCGCGATAGATAAGCGAGAATAGCGCCGTATGCGGAATCTCGCAGCGGGCAAGTTCCTGCATGGCAAGCTTCGCGACCTTCTTGTCGGTCTTTTCGAGCGCATAGCGGTCGCATTCGTATTCCTGATTCCAGCAGTAGAAATGGAAGAACGTGCGGAAGGGGATTGCCACAAAGTGCAGCCACAGCACCGCCTCCACGAATGACTGCTCCCAGCACACCATCAGTGCGGCCATGAGCCATATCGCACAGAGCGCGAAGGCCACCTTCACTAGGTTACGCAATATGCCGTGATGCATCTTCGAGTGCGCCTGCTCGTGCATCTCCACGAACTTCGATACCTTGGGCTCCTCGCGCATCTCGGGTAGCGGCGCCAGGTCGTTTATCAGCGGTAAAAGGCGCATTACGGTAAAACCGCCGAAGCGGCACTGCACCGCACGGCATTCGCGCACCTCAAGAATCACGCGAATCACAAATTCACAACAAAGTAATATCGCCAGTAGCATCTATAAACTTTTAGCCGAGCGCCTTGAGCACGTTTGCAAGTCGCTTCACGGAATCCTCGAAGCGGGCTCGCTCCCATTCCACAAAGGCCTTGTCCACCGGGTGGGCGCTGTCATAGTCGTCGAATATCTCACGACCGCGCTGGTTATCCTTATCGAGCCCGTGGAACACGGACTCAAACCAGCCCTTCTCGAGCACACGGAAGCGCTTCACCAGCTCATCAAGCGTCTCGGGGAGCTGCACCGCTCGCGCAATCTCGCGTGGCATGTCGGCAGGCAGCAGCTTGCGGAGTTCACGCGGGGTCTGCTTCAAAAGCGACTCGTCATTCTCGACAAGCGCAATGATGCTGTCGAGCACGTAGCGTTCCAGGTACTCGCCGTATGCCTGCAGGGCATCCTGTCGCACGCGCTCGCGCATAAAGTTCTCGCCGAGCCCATCAATATGCTCGCGGGTATAAACGTCGCGCACCTGTTCCACCTGCAGGCGCATCCACGCGTCGTGCACGTAGCGCACAATGTCGGGGCTGAAAAGGCTGCAGAACGCGGCACTCACGACTCCCTTGCCCCGCTGGGAATACTTGTAGAAGTTGCGATCCAGTGCGTAGGCGTTGCGCTTGTAGTTCCATGCGGGCACAATCTCATTCAGGCGGGCAGGCACACCCATCAGCTGCGGGTCACCCGGACGGATGAGCGAGAACGGGAACTTGAGCCTCTGCGGGAGCGTCGTTATGCCGCTTGCAATAATCGTGAACGGCGACTCGCGAAAGTTCGCGGGGAACTTGACGTTCACGCCGAGCCCGAAGAACATCCCGCGGCCAGGCATCACTTCCTGGTCGGGCATGCGGCCCGTGTGGTTGCTCCCGACGTTCGCACCATAGCCCAGGTTGCCACAGCCCTCGGGCCAGAGCGCCGCAATCAATAGCGAGTGGTGGTGCATCTGCGTCATGGGGCCCATGTACGAGCTGTTCACCTCGCCCTCCTCCACATGGCAGCACGGTGCCAGTATGGACGACTTCACAATAGCCTTGCTCCCGACCTTCACGCGGGACATCAGCACGCTGCCCTGCACCTCGGCGCCGGTATGCACCTTCACGCCCATCTGCAGGTTCGAATTCTCGATAATCACGGAATCGTAAACGTGCGTTGATTCCTCGAGCGAACTCAGAATCACCGTATTGCGAATCTTGGAGGCGCCCTCTATGCGGGCATGCGCACCGATCCAACTGTTGCGGACAATGTTCGTGTTGCTCACCACAGCACCCTTGCCCACCACGCCGAACGGGAGCGCCGTCTCAGTGCGGAACTGCTGCAACTGCTCGTCGAAAGATGCCTCCACCTCGGGTTCGGCCTTGTGGAAAAGCTGCACGTCGACAAGGTCGGGGGTAATGTCCGGGAACACGCGCACGGAACGCCCACCCATCTCGTTGCCCACGGTAATGGAGGAACCGATCATGTAGTTGATCTTGCCGCTGCTCACCATTGAGCCCACATTATGCAGCACGGCACTGCTACGCACAAAAACATTGGAAAGCATCGCCACCTTGTACACGAGTGCATTCCCGATAATGCAGTTGCTCACCAGGCTATCGTACACGCCCGTCGGGAACGACACGTCGCCCGGCAAAAGGAGCGTCCCGTAGAACGCGGCGAGCTTCACGTCGCCCATGAACACGGAATTGTGGACGCGGTCGGCCACGAAATTCGCCTCGACCTGGACGCGGGACCAGTCCTCGCAACGGTTACCGTTCTTCTCGAGGGCGGCAATTTCTTCGGGGACAAGCGCGCGGAACTTTCCGCCAGACGCCTTCGCATCCTTGACACCCTCGGCCAAGGTCGCCAAAACACTGTTCTTCAGTACTTTTTTCAATTTAAGCAGTCGCTGCATACCCAAAAAATAGACTAATTTTGTCGGGAGATGAAGCAAGAACTCTTCAAATTGATTAGAAAGCACCACTTTAACATTTCCATCTACACGGCGGAAATCTTCGAGAGGCGGTGCCAGGAAGAAATTATCCGTAGCGACGAGGACCAGAGTTCCTTCGTCTACCTGGAATTCGATTTCGACGAAATCAAGAAAGTCGCGCAGAGCGACGAAGATTCCCTCAGATTCTTGGAAGTGATGCTCACGGCCCTCAACAGGAACAACCGCGGCAGCGACATCCTCGGGTTCCTCGAGAACGACTCGGGCCTAGGCATGCTGCTCCTCGATTCAAAGATCGAAGGCTGGATCCGCGTACGCGGCCGCATACTGCAGTGCGCAAACAGCGAGGGGTTCTCCAAGGCGGGGAACATCATCGCGTCTGTCGTCAAGCCCATCGTCTACCCGACATGCATCGCCGACGCGCAAGACCTGAAGGCGATCGAGGCCGTATCGCAGGAACTCGCGACACCGGTCGAGAGCACGGAATCTGCACCCGCGTAACATGAAAGTCCTCGTCATAGGCTCCGTCTACCCCAGGTTCCACGAAGACGCAGAAGTCCCGTGGCTAAGGACGTCTGTTGCCCACCTGAAGCAGGCAGGAGTCGAGATACAGGTACTCGCGCCCGCATACAAGGGCCTCAAGAGTCACGAGATCGACGGCGTGAAGGTGAACCGCTTCCGCTACGCACCCGCAGGCTGGGAATTCCTCACGCACGAGGAAGGCGCCCCCAGCAAGATGGCAAGCAAGCCCTGGCTGCAACTGCTCGCCATACCCTACATCATCAGCGGGTTCTTCAAGTGCATCAAGATATGCCGCAGGTTCAGGCCCGACGTGATTCACGCCCACTGGCCGTTCCCGCACGCCTACATCGCGCTCGGCGCCGCAAAACTTTTCAGCATCCCGCTGGTACTCAACTTCCACGGTGCAGAACTCCTGCTCATCCGCAAGAAGAAGTGGGTGAAGCCGCTCCTGAAGTTCGCCATCGGGCAAGCACAGGCCGTGTTCGCGAACTCGAGTTTTACCGCCGGCAGGATCAAGGCGCTGCGGAATGTGGACGTGGAATGGAGCCCGTACGGAACGACGCTCGAGTCGAACGGCAAGGTTGGTGAGCCTGCCGAACCAACCCAAGTGCCGCACCCGATAAACGGCAAGTTCAAGATACTGTTCGTAGGCCGTCACATTGAGCGCAAGGGCATCTGCTACCTGATTGAAGCCGCAAAATATCTGCCCCGCGACCAGTTCGAAATCCGCATCGTCGGCGTCGGCGACCTGACCGAACAACTCAAGGCGCTCGCCCAAAAGACAATGGCCGACGCGCCCGAAGCAGCCGAAATCATCTTTACCGGAAAGCTCTCGCCCGAAGACCTCGCAAACGAATACAAGACCGCGAACGTGTTCACGCTCCCTGCGATTGTCGACAGCAAGGGCGATACCGAAGGCCTTGGCGTCGTGCTTATCGAGGCGATGGAACTTGGCCTCCCGATTGTCGCCAGCAACGTGGGCGGCATCCCCGACGTAGTCGTGGACGGCGTCTCGGGCATACTCGTTCCCGAAAAGGACCCGCAGACACTCGCAAACGCCTACAAGCGCCTCGCCACAGAGCCCGAACTGCTACAGCAGTTGCTTGCCGGCGCACAAAAGCGCATCGCCGAATGTTTCACCTGGGATAAGATTGTCGCACGCCAAATCGACGTTTACAACAAATTAAAGAAGTAATGGGCGCCGTTTAACGAAAGCGCTCATCATGGTTTCAGTAAAAGTTTCTTGTTTTCCAGAAGCCCGTCGTTGTCAAAGCGCACGGTAGGGTTCTTGCCGCTCTTGAAGGCCTCTTCGCTTTCGTGGAGGGAAAGCGCGATGCGGACTCCAGGCTGTGTCGCCATGTGGATTTTCCCGGAAGGCGTTACTAGCGCAAAGGCGATATCCTTTGAAGAGTTGTCCTTGAATGTACCCTTCGGTATTTTAAAGGAATGCCATTGCTGAAGAGTGATCCCGGTGCTATCCACAAATTCTACCGCCAGATAGATGTCGAAGAAGCATGGTGCTACGCCGGTGTTCTTCACGGTGATATTCAAGGTACTCATGGTATCAGCATCGGTTCCAACGGTTGTTAGTTCCGCCTGCGTCACCGTGAAATTGTAACCGATAACCTTGCTCATGGAATCCGCGAGGGCCTTGTTGTCTTTATAGAAGTTATAGCCACAATCGCTATCTTGGTCCAGCACATAGTAAGTCAAGTGTGCCGTGGTAATCGCATCCACCCAGCGCTGCGGAGTCCATTTGAGATAGCCACCGGGAATCACGTCGGTGTAATTCAACATAGTGGTATAACCGGCGATGTTCTCGGCGATGGTCGGCAGGTTAGCCTCGTAGGCGCGCACCAGTGAATCCGGCCTGCCGGGGGTGCCGATAAAACCGTCATCACGCTTGGCAATTCCGAGTTCGATCGCATGCGTATACACATCCCCCGCACCGTTCGAAGGCAGCACCAGCAAAGTCTTCTTGAAAACGGAGGCGTAGTAATCCAGCATGTCCATCTTTATCGAATCGGAAGGCATTTCGCTGCCGTCTAGATGAGAGGCATGCCACTCGCCCCATTCACCGAAGGGACGGATGTCGATGTATTCGATTCGCGGATCGCCGTCATATTTTTGCGCCAGAGCCTTGGCAAAATCCTTTGCCGCCTGCAAATAGATCGGGTCATCCCAAACGGGAACGGAGGCGCGGTAGCCTTTCCCTTGCAAGGTGGCCGTGATTTTCTTGGCTCCCGATTCATAGACGAAGGGCGGAGTCCAGTCGTATTCTTCTTCGGGTGTATCGTCGCCTTTGATATATGAGGGCGAATACGGGAGAACGCGCAAGGCGTAGCCCATATCATGTTCCGCCAACGCATCCAATAATTTATCCAGCTCAGTCCAATCGTAAACATCCTTCGCAGGGTTCAGCTTGCTCCACCTCTGGTGACCGGAGCCGTAGGTGACCAGGTCCCACGCCCTGTTATTCAAGGAACCGTAGGGGCCATATTCAAATTCGGGAACGAAAACCCATGCGCCGCCGGTAGGGACCGTAAAGCCCTTGTGCGGGTTGGCGAGCGGGCCATCAAAACGCTTGAGGGTGTATGTGATTCTGGTAGTGTCGGGGGTTGCCGCGGAGACAGTGTCGGATCTACTTGAAGATGTCATTCCGGACGGAGCCTGCTCCGAACTTAGTTTCGGGGTGCCGGAATCATCAGTTCCACTGCTGGAATCTGTCACCCTGGAGTCGTCAGACGATAGGGTCCATGACGAACTGGAAACATCATCGGCGCCACCTGCGCTACTGCCGTCATCGCCGCAGGCACTCAATGCAATGGCCACCGAAGCCAGCGCCCATTTCAGGGTAAAACGTTTCATGCAGTCTCCATGTGTTCCTCCTAATATATGTTTTGCCAAGGCAGATGGCAACTTTTTGTGGAAATTCACGCAAAAATCGTAAAAAGAGCCATTTAGGCCCGAAAAATGTAGAGGGGATTGACAGACGCCTTTAAAAAAGATATATTCATAGTACATTCTTTGAAACTCTGAGTCGTGTATGTGCTTTTTTGACAAGGAGTTCAGAATGGACATTTCAGGTTATACTGGATCGAGGCTATGTCACAGCTGTGGCGTAGTTTTTTGTGTTTATTCAACCACTCCCCACACAAAAAGGATAGATTTACGAGTGTAGGTCTATGGTTTAACAAGACACAGATTTTTTGAGGAAATGATTATGGATATCTCCGAAATAGCCTTTAAAATGACAGGAACCTATTCCGCAACAATGGATACTAAAAGAATAACGGGACCATGCGACGACATCGACAACCTCGCTGAATACATCAAGGAATATACTCCTATTCTCAAGGAGCGCAAACCTAAACTTGAAACTAAAGCCGATGCAATCAATCTCGTATGGGATTATGCAACTTATTTCTTTTACTGCCATATTTACACGACTACACGACAATTCGACCTTGCCGAAGAAGGCCGCTGGTTCAAAGACAAAATTTGCAGATTGCTTGCCTTCTTGAAAAAGAACGGCATAGAGCTCCAGGACAACTGGATTTATTGGCAATACGCCCAGATTCCACTTAAAGAAATAAAAAAACTTCGCGAAAAATACCCGACACAACCAATTGAAGTCCGGACGTTAAAAAGCACGCCAAAAACAAACGAATTCGACGAAGCATATTCGGAACTTGCTAAGGATGCCGTAAAAAAATTCGACCCAAATGCCGATTACAAAACAAAGGGCTGCAATCCAGCACTTGACAAGGCTATTCCGGCTGAAAAATCCGCTTGGCTAGACAGCAATCTCAAGGCACTGAAAGACTTCATCGCCACCGGAGAATGCAACGATAAACACTTCGCCTATGTTCTTTACCAACTGCTCAATACCCGCGAGTTGGGATTGCCTCTACGAGTAGTAAACGAAGCATGGGCCCACGAAACAGTTTCCATCCTTCGCCTAGCATCATTTGCCGCTTACATCGACAACAGAGAAGAGTTGTTCAACAATGTAAATAATTACCTAATAGATTACTTCTACTGGTTCCTTGTAAGGGAACAACCGGGAAGAACAGATTTGGATACCTGGGGTGGCGTAAGCGAACATATCGTTTATAGCTGCGCTCACAAGAATTACGAAGGTGATTTATATACCAACATCAAAACTAATGATGAACTCAACTCATGGCTTCAACTACTCGGATTCTTTGACTATATCGCTCCTGACGAAGGGCATGTTATTCAAAGATGTTTTGGCTATTTATTCGCATCACCCGTTAGTTCAGATTCCCTTTATTTTTCAGATAAAATAAAGAATACTTTCGACAAGGGGCACGATTACCTAAAGAATCATCCCGGCATTGTTTTCAGTCTCTATTGGATGATACATCTGTTGGATGAACATGATTTCAACAAGGTTTTCCTTGAAGACGAAAAGGAAGCAAAGCCAGACACATACTGCAAAGAGAACGGCATAGCCCCCGTTGAAAAACGTCATTACAAGAAGGATTCCCTCAAAATATTGCAACTATTGCTGTTCTTTATTTTGTTCGACCTTTCGTCAAAATTCAATCAGGGATACTACGAAAAGCTCGATGCTCTCGCACCCTTGATGGAAAAGATCAAAGACAGTACATGGCACAAAGAGAAAACAATCCTTGAATTGTACAACCAGTTGGGACAAAGAATCCATCTAAACTCTGAACTAGGCTCCCTTCTTACAGATTGTTCGCCCAATGACGAAAACATAAAGTCTGCTATTTTGCTGGTATTCAACCTCGCTAAGTTCCTTAGGCAAGATACCAAGTGGCTGATTAACGAAGTCAACAGCATAAAGGAGATTCAGAACAAGAAACTCCCCATTCTCGAACATTCTAAGGTTTACGACCATCTTAAATCGGATTCCCTTTCCGAAACAAGCGAAAATCGCAATATCAAGAATCAGCGTAAACTTTGCAGAATCGATTCCGGATTCACGATTGACAACTTTATGCAAAAAATTCCTAATTTCAGGAACCTTGTTTTAGGCAGACAGCTTACCGTAAAAATCTTCTTAGACGCTGACATCCCCACACTCTACACCGACAACAAGTATTATCGCGAACAATATCGCCATCTACAAAACAATAAGTACGCCTACTTTGACAGAAACATGGCAACCCATTACGCTGTTTTCTCCAAAGTAGAAGACCTTCTTAAACCGTATTATTTCCCCGATTTGCTAACTTCCGTATATGACTTGGTCCACGGAGATATACCATTGAAATGGTTCGCCATGACAGACTCCGAATTCAAGCAAATTAACGCCTATCCGTATTACGCCAATTTGCTAGCTGAGACTCTAGACACAATGGTCAATTTCCTAAAGGAAACCGGCAATTGCAAAGATGGTGTTTTCGACAGCGAGGGAATGCTTATTCCTGACAGAGACTTTTTTAAGAAGTCGGAGGTCGGAAAAAAATTTTGGGAAAAACACGACAAAACAGAATTACGCGACAAGCTGAGAGATTGCTTCAACCTGCTCTATTGCAATTCTGATTTGATGAAATGGCACGAAGAATACCACGGCGAAAACGATAAATTGGAGAAACAAGCATACGCCGACTACGATGCCGATTTCTGGACAGTCTATCGTTACGAAATCGCCGTGTATCTAATTAAGGTAGCCATTGAATTGACCGCTCTGCAAGCGTAATTCAACAGCGATAAATAATCTGGCGAACGAACATTTGCCAGATTACTTCATTTTTTCTATTGCTTTTTCTTCGGCATTATTGTATATTATCTGTGTCATAGTTGGCGATCCCGAATCCAGCAAAGTTGTATGAGCCTTTTGACTAATGCTGGGTCAAAAGGGGAGGTTCTATGACAGCAATCATCTAATTTTTCTGGGTATCACCTGCTAACGCGGTAGGTGATTTTTGGCGTTTCCGTAGCCACCCCTCTTCCGTTCATTTCATTGCACTTGCCTGCAATACCAAATCCCATTTCACCGAAATGGGACGTATCCCTTGTTGTCTCTTCCGGAGGCAATAATTCCTTCAACGCCATCGAGAGCCTCACCCTCCCTGGCACTAACCAAAAAGAGGTATCCCATGATCTATATCTCAGCCGACAAACGCATCAACGATTTCTGCAACGCTCTCGTCAGGAGCAGAAAATGGAAATACTTTCGGGGTGGTAAACACTCTATCCTCAAGCACGTCAGCAAAATCAGTCATAAGGTGTTAATCATTGCAATAACGCCAAGTGATAGCAATGCTTTTGCGATGCTTCGGCGCGAGTACAAGAAGTTTATTCGCGCTTATCTCATTCAAACCGGTGTGATTCTCACCTAATCCCAACAACAAAAAACTTAACACACAACAAAGGATTTTTATGACAAGACAAGAACTTTATGGCATCGGAACTTCATCCAATGACCGAGAATTTTGTAGATGGCACGGGTGGATTGCTTCGGTAGATTCCGAAGGTAATGTATGGTGTCCCTACTGTGGTTGGATCGGTCGCGTTCCAGTATATGATGACGATGATTAAGGCTGTCTACTGAGAGAACGTTACTTCTACTCGTTGGTGGATTCTCCATCCTTGATTTATTTGATGAACCGATTGGCGAAATTTTGCAAATTTCCCCATTTTTGTTCTGACAATTTGTCCCTTTTTGTCCCTTTCGCACCATTTAATTTTTCATTAGAACGCGGAAAAAATGCCGTAATCACATCGCAAACCTCAACAAAGGACAAAAAAATGACTATTACAAAGACCCTCTCCTCCATCTCCACCGCCACCCTGATGAAGCGCCTGCGCAAGGTCTGCATCAAGCCCGTTGCCGATCGTCGCTGCAACTGCCGCGACAAGCAGGGCCGTTTGAAAAAACTGTATGCCTCGCCTAGCGAGGCGGCCGATACCGCCTCGACGAGGATGGACGTGACTCAGAAATGGCTGAAAATCTACGAGTGCCCCGAAAAACTCGGCTGGCACATCACTAGCAACATTTTCCAGTGGTAGAGGGGGCACCATGAATAAACAGTCGTTCATCCACAACCCGCTTCGTGTGCTTTTGGTCGGCAGTAACCTCTGCCGTGCCAATGAGCCGTATGATGCCTACGGAGTAAGCTGCCTGGCTAGCGCTTTTAGGGGGAGCGCCGCCAATGCGGGCGACACCCTTGAAGTTTTCACTTTCGACTTGAACCGTTTCCAGGACAACGTCTCGGGGGATTACAACATCGAATGGGAACTCATCGCAGAAGAAATCGTGACGAAGGTCCGCATCGGACGCTATAACGTCGTGGCGTTCAGCGTTTTCGGCTGGTTCGAAAAGGCCATCATGCTTGCAGGTGCGCGTATTGCAGGTCTTGCGAACGCACCGTTCATCATGTTGGGAGGGGCTTCCATTTTTGGTTCCGAACAGGAACTGCGCTTGCGGTTCCCCTTCGCGGACATGTTCACGCTCAGTTACGGCGAAAAGATTTTTGCCAACATGCGACATTATATCAACTTGGGCTCAGCGCACATCATGGATCTGCCCGACTTCAAGTCGCTCCAGTCGCCATACCTTACGGGAGAAATCCAGATTGGAGGCGAGATCGATACGGTCCGTGCCGAAACCCGCCGCGGATGTTCCTTCCGCTGCAGTTTCTGCAAGCATCGCGATACCATATCGGGCAAGGTCTATTCCTTCGACAATCACGAGCGCATGCTCGATGAACTGAAGCTGTTCAAGAGCAAGGGCGTAAAGAAGTTGAATGTCTTAGACCCGCTTTTCAACGACTACAAGGGACACGGGGAATACTACCTGAAACTCATCCGGAAGGTCGGTTTTGACGGCAAGATAACGCTGCAAATCCGGCCGGAGGTGTTGACGGAATCCTTCATGGAGGAGGCTTCCTTGAATCCGAATGTGACGTTCGAAATCGGGGTCCAAAGCCTTGACCCGGACGTATTGAAGGTTATCCAGCGTGGAGGAAAGGGGACAGAATCGCAGTTGCGCGAAAAACTTGGGCGATGCAGAGAATTCGGGATTTCGACCATGGTGACCCTAATTTACGGGTTGCCCCTGCAAACCTACGATTCGTTTGCACGCGACATCGACATAGTAAAAAATTATGGCGTCACGAAGGTCGGGGCCTTCCCGCTGCAGGTTTATCCGGGTACGAAACTTGCCGACGATATCGACGAATTTGGACTTTCGCTGCGTGAAAACGCCTTCGGAATTACCGAGGTCGCGGAGACCCCCTTCCACGATTTTGAACGCATGCAAGCCCTTGCGCTCGCTGCATAACCCACGCCCCGGCTCCCCAGCCACCTTCCGCCAGACTGAAATCGGCAAGTTTCACGACGCGGCGGACGGTCGGCCTGGGGAGTTCATCACATTTCCTAAACGTGCCTATTGCTTCACACACTCAGTTTATTTATATTTGTTAACAAATAGCGGGGTAGCCCGCGACCGGATTTATAGAGCTTTGCTTCTTATTATCTTCCTGACTGGAATCGGCAAAATTCATACGCAGAAGATAATAGGCAAACGCTCACGTCCCATTCGGGGCGTGGGTTGTCGATTTTTGTTTGTGCGTTATGGCTTTGCCGAGCCTCAGTCTGCAAGCAATTGATTGGCAACACACGCCTTTTTTTGCAAAGAAACGCCAGTAAGCTCCTCTGTTTTCGTGCCGCGCAAGACCCTCGAAAAACGGAGACCATATGATTACACAAGCGCGTCTTTACAAGCGCATTTTCGCATGCGCCGCCTTCGCCACGACAGCCATACTCCTTACCGCATGCGCGACAAACCCTCCCGCATGGTACAAGGCAGGCTACAGCAAGTACGAAACCGACAACGCGCTCGCCCAATGCGAATACGACGTGAGCATGCAGATGCTCCCCGACGACAAGCAGGGCCGTGCCGTAAACAACTGCATGATCCGCCAGGGGTTCCGCTTTGTGGACAACCCGCCCGACGACCCCGAAATGGACCACTACGTAGCCCCCACACAACAACCTGCACCGCAGCCCATGCCGCAACAGCAGGCTCAGCCCACCTACCAGCATCCCGCGCCGCAACCTGCATACCAGCAGCCGGCGCAGCAGCAGGAATGGAACCAGGCACCCGCACCGCAGCAGAGCCCGGCACGTAACCAGATGATCGACGAATCTGGAGATAACCAATGGTGGAAATAGCTGTAGGCATAAGGCGCCTCGCTGTCACTGCGACCGCATTTTTTGCGGGGTGCATCCTGCTTTCGGGATGCGCAGGCAAGACCGTGGTCATCGGGCAACAGACGTGGATGACCGAGAACGCGAACACGCCGGTAGAAGGCGCCAAGTGCTACAAGCCCGGGAAAAACGGCGAGCAGTGTGCCGAGAACTTTATGGTTTATGACTGGGACGGCGCAAACGTCGCCTGCCCCGAGGGTTTCCACCTGCCAAGTGTCAAGGAGTTCCTGGCGCTAGAAAACGCGCGCAAGGCCAAGAACGATGTCATCAACCTCGCCTGCTTCGACGATGACAAGTCGTTTGATAACGGGCTCTGCTACACAACCGCATTCTCCGCATTCTGGACAAGCACGCAAGCCGATAATAAGTCCGCATTCGTCTGGGACGTGGAACTCGACTATACAAATCTCACCCCTCGGGCGGCAAGCAAAAAAGACCTCTTCGCCGTGCGCTGCATAAAGGACTAGGACCATGCCCAAAAGAACTGCACTCTTGCTCCTCGCCGCATGCGCCGCCGCCTCCGCAGGCGACATTGCCGTTTCGCTGCCCTCGTCCGAAAACCTGGGCGAAAAGATCAGCTTCCTCAAGGACCTGCGCGAAAACTCCAAACTGGACCCCACGCAGCAAAAGGACTTCAACGATCTGTGGAAACAGGCGAACAACGTCGCCTCCATGAACAACCGCTGTGGTTCCATTCTGCTCAACGATATTCCCGACGAGGCGTGCCAACACTTCTATGAAGTGGAACTCCCCGCATTCGAGGCCAAGTTCTTCGAACTCACCGGCGAATTTAAGTTGAATGCGGTCAAGGCGTCCAACACGCTTTCGGATAAGCGCGCCATGATAGAGGCGTGCGCGGCGGCCATATCGCCCGAAGCCTACCAGGTATCGAACATCATGACCATCATGGGCGAAGTCTCGCCCGAGCCCCTCGACGACGGCATGGCTATGATCAAGTACAACCTTACACTCGCCATAAACAAGGCAAAGCGTGAAGCCATCGAGGGCCAGCTCACTAAATGGTATGAAGCCTGTTCCGAAGGCATCATGAGCCAGGACGACTATTCACCACTATTCGTGCAAAGAATCAAGAAGCAAGTATCGAGCGGGGGCAACTACATCGACATCCTCGGCGACAAGATTGTTGTGGTGCAGGCCAAGCAGGAACGCTTCAGCTACTACGTGAACGACCGCTTCCTTTTCGGCAAGTCCATCCTCGCCGGCGCAAAGCTGCTCTCCATCGACAAGGCAGGCGCCATTAGGTTCATAAACACCTCGGGAATCCAGTGGAAGGACTACGCCATTTTTAACGAGGCGGAAATCCAGAAGAAGGGATTCAACGGGCGCATGCTCTGGGGCGACCGTACCGCACCGCTGCGCACACCGCGCGTGTTCAAGAGTGGACGCATTTTCAAGAGCGTCACCATCGGCAAGCAGGAATGGGCCGCCATGGACCTCGGCACGGGCGACTGGAGACACGCGCTGCAAACATGCCCCGTCGGCTGGCACCTGCCCACGAACGATGACTGGATAGAGCTCGGCAACTTCGTAAAGGACAACAGCTACGGAGCCCCGATTCCCGTGATGCTCAAGACATCCCGCGGGTGGAGCTCGCCGGGAGTGGACCTGTACGGGTTCAGCGCCAAACCAGGAAAGTACCGCGAGCAACAACAGCAACAGAGCCAAAATACAAAAGTCTGCGCCAAGTACTGGAGCACGAACAACGTGAACCAGATGGTCGCCAACTACTGGGAGCTCTGCGACGACAAGCTGCGCCTCGCCGATGCCGATATGCGTAATTCCTATTCCATCCGTTGCATACAGGACGGAAACTTCTCCTTCAAGAAATAACGGGCCGGCGGTTTTATGAACAAACTATTTTCCACATTTGCAGCAGTGCTTTTCGCCTCCGCGCTCCCATATGCCCAGGAGGCCGCAGAGCCAGTTCCCGAAACGGTCGAAGCAGCCGTCGAAAGCGAATCCGCTGCAGAGCCCGATTCTGCCGCGGAACCCGATTTTGTAGCTGAGCCCGCGTTAGCCCCGGAAGATGCACGGCTTTTCGAAGACCTCGGCAAAATTTGCAGCAAGCGTTTCTGCGCCGTCGAAATATTTGTCCGGAACGGTACCTACGCGCAGATGACAAAATCCAAGTCGCTGCTCTCGACCGAATACCTGAATGACTATGACGCAAGCCACAGCGAAGACAACGAGTCTGTAGACAAGGATGCGCAGAAACGATCCATCGCAGAACAGATAAAGCAGATGTGCGGGAGCAAGGATTTCTGTTCCCTGGAGGCGACCTTCCACGGGCCTTCCTTCTCGCTCGCCTCGCTCAAGAACGTGACCACCGACATACGGCCCAAAAACCAGGTTGTGCCGCGGTATGCCGACATCCACTACTCCAACGATACCGAAACGGAGCCGTTCAACGTAGAAGTGATGGTGGCCTTGCCGTCAGAACCGGCAGCAGAGCCCGTTGCACCTGCCACAAAAGCAGCGCCAGCCGCAAGTGCAGCGACAAAACCGGCAGCAAGCCCAACGCCGAAAAAACCAAAGGCCCTTCGTCAAAAGAAAAAAATTTCGCACGCTATTGCTTTCTCGCTCGGATTCTTGGGAGAGGATGAATATGGCTATCTTGACAACATAGAAGAAGCGCACGCCGTGGAACTCTTCCCTAAATACATATTCAAGTGGGCGCTACACGACTACATCACATTCGTACCCAGCATTGGCATCGCGTTCCGAACAAACACCCTTGACATTTATGACGAATGGAATTTATACAACGAATATTACACTTATGATTACTACAGCGGTTATTACGGCCAATACACCGACATTACCGAAGAAGGTTCCATCAGTTACTACAACTTGACTCTCGACCTTCCTATCAGTATCCGATTCGGCAATATGTTCTACGGAAGCCTAACTCTCGACTTGCGCAAGCCCATTTGCGAGTGGTACGAATACGAGGTAGAATTCTTCCGCAACAATTCATCCTACAGTTTCGATTACGATTATAGCAGCGGTTTTGATTTCTTTAGTCCCGATGACGCAGAAATCGGTTTATGGATTGGCGCCGGATACACATACAATTCCCTCGGTTTTGAACTTCAAGTACTGCTGGCAAATAGCGTCGCCGATAATGACAACCACAGATACAGACATATTTTCTATGATGGTTTCTCTTACTCCACCAGGATTACGGTAGAATACACATTCTAGGGAGGCACAATGGATTACAAGCAATTTCCTAAAAACGGTTTCCGTGGCACCCTGATCATAGCGCTGGTGAGCCTTACCATGGCATTTCTCTCCGCATGTGGAGAAGGCGTCCTCAATACGGCAGCCGAAGACATTCAAGATGCCGAATCCGATGCCAAAAGCGATACGTATTATTCCATGGAACGTGAAGCAGAACGCAAGAGATCGAGCAGTTCAATGGCATACGCCCGCAGCACATGCGCAGCCCGCTACAACTATACATGTTGCGACAACTGCTACTATGCCTATGGCTACTACGAATGCAGTTATTGTACCAACAAGTGCTATGACGATTATGGATATTATATCTGCTACTCGAGTTCAAGCTACCGCTACAGTTCATCGAGTTACTATTCGTACTACTCAAGTTCGTACCGCAGCAGTTCAAGTTCGGCGACCAGTTCCTACTACCTAAAAACATCGAAAACAATGAAATTCTCGCTCACCTACTACAAGCAGGTTTCAAGTAGTTGGGACATTCTCGACAACGCGGGCGACCCGCAGGTAAGCTTCACCATCTACACCTATTCCGATGGAACTCTCCTGAAATCCCTTTCCACGGGGCTCCTCCTGGATAAGCTTGACATCAGATCCTGGAGCGGCACAAGCAGCAAGACCCTGACCATTCCCGCAAATACAGACGAGATAAAAGTATGCCCGAAGGTAGTCGACGACGACCCCTCAAGCGACGACGAGAAGACCGTATCGGGCGGGTGCAAGACTGTTTCCAATGTGGGGTACCTGACCAATTACTCCGTGCAGGAACAATACCAGCACAACAGCGTTTACCAGATAGACTGGGAATGGTATTTGTACTAAAGGCTAGTAGTTAATAGCAATGTAGAGGCTGCCTGCACCGAAGCGGCGGCTAAAGCTCTCGAAGCCATCCCACAGGGCATCCCACGTGGCACCGAGTTCCAGCTGCATGGCGGAATTGCGGAAGAACACGATACCCGCCTCGGCACCGCCGGCAACGCCGACAGCGAAGTACTCGCTAAACTCGGCGTAATGGTTGTCGAACTGCGCACCAAGACCGATTCCGGCACCAAAGTACGGCGAGACCGCACCCGACTGGATGTAGTAGCGACCACCGATCAGGAACGTCTCGTGAATCTGCCAGCCCTTGCCGAACACCATGTTCGCGTTGTTCACCATGGTAATGGCGGCATGGTTCGACACCTCGAAAATCCTCGCGTAGTGCACCACGAAAGCAGTCGACCAATCACGGTCCACGTCCTTGTCGTCCTCGTTATCGGGATCGGCGGTATAGTCGTAGTTGTGCCACAGGGCGACACCCAGGCCAAAACCGTTGTAGTTGCGCGTGGGGCGCTTTTTTTCGAGCGTATCCGGAGCAGGCCTTTCCTCGTACTCCACAGTAATGACAGAAGTGTTCACCGGGAGCGGTTCCTTCTTGGCCTCGGCCGTGCCTTCGGCAGGAGCCTGGTCGATGAGGTTATCGCCCTGGTGTCCCAGGAGCGCTTCCAAGGTCGCCTTCTCGATAGCCACGTCGATATCGTCCACACCCACGGACTTCTGCTTGCTCGAAACCACGACCGCACCATCCTTGAGCTGCTCGCTGACCACCAGGAGGTAGCCCCCCATGGTCATGATGCTCGTACGGAGCTGGATTTCGGCAGAGTCCTCGACAGGCGTGTTGCCCGACTTGCTCACTGCGGCACGAAGCAGCGACTTCACAATCGTCGGTGCATCATCCGAGAAGTCGGCACCCGTCGGCTCGAGAATCTGGACGTTAGCGGCGAAAGAGGTCACCGCCAGGGAGAAAAGGACCGCTATAAACTTTTTCATATTCATAAAGATATAAAAAAGCGCCGAAAGTGGGCAAATAGGGCATACAACTTTCTATTTTTTTAATAAATACAGGACTAGATCCTTCGACTTCGGGCTTCGCCCTCCGCTCAGGATGACAATCCTAATGACTATTGACCAGTAACTATTGACTATTTCATGAATAAAGCCGCCATAATCGTCGCCGTATCCATGCTCCTGAGCCGCGTTCTCGGGATTTTCCGCGAAATGCTCCTGGCCCATGCCGCAGGCGTATCGCTCGAAAAGAACGCGCTCGACCTCGCCTTCATGATTCCGGACATCCTCAACCATGTGGTGAGTACGGGCTTCCTCTCGATTATCTTCATCCCGATTTTCACGGGCTACAAGGTCGCGGGTGACGAGAAAGGCGGCTGGAAGTTCTTCAGCAACGTGCTGAATACCTTCGGTATCGCGCTTTTGATTCTGGTGGTTCCCGCGTTCATATGGATGCAGGAACTTCTGCAGTTGCTGACCGTAGACGGAGCCACGCCTGAACTTATCGAGCGCGCCACGTACTATGGCCGCATCATCTTGCCGGGGCAGGTGTTCATCTTCGTGGGCAGCATCCTCGTTGCCGTGCAGCACACCCGCAAGCAGTTCCTTATCCCCTCGCTTACGGGCCTCATCTACAACGTGGCAATCGTGGGTGGTGGCGCACTCGGGCTCGCGCTCGGTAAGTACACCGGCACGGACTACGGCCTGGAAGGCTTTGCCTGGGGCGTGCCGGTGGGCGCCTTCATCGGGTTCTTCGCGCTCCAGATTCTCGGCGCCCGGCGTGGCGGCGTGCATTACGACCTGATCGTACAGCCCACCCACCCCGACATCGTTCGCTACTTCAAGATGATGCTCCCGATGTCGCTTGGCGTGGGTTCCATGTTCGGGCTGGAATTCATCATCCGTAGTTTTGGCGCGAACTTCGGCACGAGTGGTATTTCTAGCCTAAACTACGCCTACCGCGTGATGTACACGCTGGTGGCGGTCTTCGGGTTCTCCGTAAGCGTCACGAGCTACCCCGACATGGCGCGCCTCGTGAAGGAGGGCGACTTCGGGCAGCTCAACCGCAAAATCTGGAAGAGCCTCTCGCGCATGTTCTGCATCCTGATTCCGGCAGTCGTCGCCGTATGGGCATTGAGTTTCCCCGCCGTGCGCATCCTCTTCGAACGCGGTGCCTTCCAGCGCGAAACTACCGAGGCCATTTCTGAAATCCTCCGCTGGTACCTGCCCGTAAGCCTCGGGCTCTGCCTGCAGGCGGTGCTCGTCCGCAGTTTCTATGCCTGTGAGCGCATGTGGGTGCCGACCCTCTTAAATACGGGCATCTTTGCCGCGACCATTCCCGCATACATTCTGCTTGGCGCTCCCGAAGCAGGACTCGGCATCAAGAGCGTGCCTATCGTCGGCGCCACGGGCGCCATTCTCCAGGTCATCTCGATGATCATCATGTGGGCCAAGAAGAACGGTACCGACGGCATGAAGGACGCCCTTCTGAACATGCTCCGCGCACTTGTCGCCTTCGGCATCATGATTGCGGCCGCCATCGGGCTCGACCACATCTCGGGTGAGTTTGTACGTAATACAAGTTTCGTCGTCCTCGTCATATACGCCTGCGCCGCAGGCATCGCTCTCTTCACGCTCACGCTTATCGTCCAGCGCTACCTGGGCAGCAAGGACGCGAAGGATATATTGAACGAACTCCTCGGCAAGGTGCTCCGCAAGTTGCACCTCGCTAGGTAATTCCCCACCATTTTTCTATATTTTAGGCATGACCGCAGACGAACTTTTCAACAGACTGAACAAGATCCAGCCGGGCGCCGTGCTCTGCCACTACACCCGCGAAAAAGTCGAACAGATGCTCCCGCTGATCAACGAGATCAACGAGCGCAAGAAGGACCAAGATACCGTCATCCTCGCCCATAGTTACTGCGCCCCCGAAATCGTGCTCGGCGTTGCCGACTACACGGGCGACAGCTACAAGCTGAGCGAAGACGCGACGAAGGTCCCGCAGAACACCATCCTGTTCTCTGCAGTCCGCTTCATGGGCGAAACAGCAAAGATTCTCAGCCCGCAAAAGGACGTGCTCATCCCCGGTACGCTCACTGGCTGTAGCCTCGCCGACTCCATTACCGGCAAGGACGTGATGGCGCTCCGCGAGAAGTACCCGGACCACGCGTTCATCTGCTACATCAACACCACCGCCGACGTGAAGGCGGCCTGCGACGTGTGCGTCACGAGCGGCAACGTGATGAAGATCGTGGAAGCCTACCCCAACGACAAGATTTGCTTTGTTCCGGACAAACTAATGGGCCAGAACATCATTACCGAAATGAAGAGCCGCGGCGTCAACAAGGACATCGTGCTCTACACCGGCAGCTGCTACGTGCACGAGACGTACGATGCCGAACTCATCCAGTTCTTCCGCAGCCAGAACCCGGGACTCAAGGTGGTGAGCCACCCCGAATGCAATCCGTCCGCGGCGTTCTACAGCGACTTCGTGGGCAGTACCGGCCAGATGGTCAAGTACATTGACGGCCTTCCGCCCAAGAGCAAGGTGCTGCTGCTTACAGAATGCGGGCTCAATGCGCGCATGCACTACGAGCACCCCGACATGGAATTCATCGGTAGCTGCAGCATGTGCAAGTACATGAAGAGCAACTCGCTCGAGAACATCCTCGAGACACTCCGCCACCCCGAAAAGGCGAACCGCGTGGAACTTGACGAAGACACGCGCGTGAAGGCGAAGAAGTGCATCGACGCGATGTTCCACTACGCGAACCTTTAATGCGCTAGGAACCAACACCATGGCAAAGAGAGTAGCAGTCGGGCTTTCCGGCGGAGTGGATTCCGCCCTCGCCGCTTTCCTACTAAAACAGCAGGGATACGAAGTCATCGGCATGACGATGGCCACTTGGGACGGCTCCATCAATATGCCGCACGTGGAAGGCCGCGAGGGCTGCTTCGGCCCGGGCGAAGATGCGAGCATCGCCGAAGCGAAGACGGTCGCCGACCGCCTCGGAATCCCGCACCACGTGGTACGCATCTCCGAGGACTACAAGCGCGAGGTTCTAGACTACTTCCGCGCCGAATACCGCGCCGGGCGTACGCCGAACCCCTGCGTGCGCTGCAACCAGTTCATCAAGTTCGGCGCCCTCCAGAGGGCGGCCCGCCGCATGGGAATTGACTTTGACTACTTCGCGACGGGCCACTACGCCCGCCTCGAATTCAAGAACCCCGACGTTCCCTTCCTGTACGCGGCGCTCGACCACGGCAAGGACCAGACGTACTTCCTCTCGCGCCTTTCCGCAGAGCAACTCGCGACGGTACTGTTCCCGCTGGGCGGCATGACGAAGGTAGAGGTCAAGGAACTCGCGAAGCAAATCGGCTGGGTAGATTTCGCCACCAAGAAAGAGAGCATGGACTTCCTTGAATGCGGGGACTATTCCGTGCTGTTCGACGAATCCGACAATGTGCCGGGCGACTTCGTAGACCTGAACGGCAAGGTGCTCGGCAAGCACAGGGGAATCATCCACTACACCATCGGCCAGCGCAAGGGCCTGAACATCGGTGGGCAACCCGAGCCGCTGTTCGTGGTGGCGATCGACGTGAAGAAGAACCAGGTGGTTCTCGGACCCCGCAGCACACTCAGCTGCACGGAGGTCGAAGGTACGGAACTCAACCTGATGGTATCGGAAAGCTCGCCTCTCCTGAAGGGCGAACTGACGGCGCACATCAGGCTCGGCCACAAGGGCGCCGTCGCGCGGATCGTATCGCTCGACACCGCCGCAGGCACGATCCGCGTACGGTTCGACGAACCGCAGTTCGCCTCCGCCCCCGGCCAGATACTCGTGCTCTACGCCGACGCGGGCGTAGTCGCCTCGGCAATTATTGCCTAAAAGGCTTTTTTTACAAAAAATAAGTATCCCTTACCATCTTTTTCATACTAGATTTTATCTATATAGGTTTTGTATACAAGATGCAATTCTAGAGGTACTCGATGAAAGTTATCACGATGCCAACAAAGATGAAGGTCGCATATGCCTTGGGGCTTATCCTAGCGGCATTCCTCATCAACATCATCTTCTCCAAGATAGCCCTCGCCCTTGAACTTCCCGTATTCCTCGACTGTCTCGGCACAATCCTCGCCGCCATGCTCGGCGGTACCTTCCCTGCGGTCATCGCAGGCTTCTGCTCCAACGCGTTTAACGGCATCTCCGACCTCACCACGCTCTACTACGGCATCATCAACATTCTCATCGGTGTCACGGCCACGCTGTTCCAGCAGAAGGGATTCTTCCGCTCTATCCCCAAGGCCATCATCGCAATCCTGGTGTTCGCACTGCTGGGTGGCGCGCTCGGCTCCATCCTCACCTACTTCCTTTACGGTTACGATTTCGGCGAAGGCATCTCGGCACCGTTCTCTGTAGCCATCTACAACAACCTCGGGTTCAGCAAGTTCTTCTCGCAGCTTTCTGCCGACTTCATCATCGACATCTTCGACAAGGCGATTATCGTCGCCGCCGCAATTCTCATCTACCGCAAGATTCCGCTGCTCCTCAAGCACCGCATGAGCCACGTGTTCCTCTACGACCCGAACGTCCACGAGACCAACAAACTCGACGGTGCAAACAACATCAAGCGTTCGCTCCTGCGCAAGGTCGTCATCATCGTCATCGCTGCTGAAATTTTGCTGGGCGCCTTCGCGAGCATCACCGGGTTCGTGCTGTACCGCCAGGTATCCATAGGCAAGTTTGTCGATATCGCCCACGGGCTTACCGAGGCGGCCTCCGTCGCCATCGATGCAGAACGTATAGACGAATTCCTCGAGCAGGGCGAAAAGGCCGATGACTACAAGGCAATCGAGGCAATGCTGTACAAGATCCGGAACGGATTCCCGCAGGCGCTCTACCTGTACGTGTACCGCATATTGCCAGACGGCTGCCACGTGGTATTTGACCTTGACGCCTCCGACGGAGAAGCAGGCAGCGATCCGGGCGCAGTCGTCGCGTTTGACCCATCATTCGAACCATACTTGCCCAACCTTCTCAAAGGCGAGCCTATCGATCCGATTATCTCCGATGACCAGTACGGATGGCTACTCACGGTCTACAAGCCGCTCAAGAATTTCGAAGGCAAGACAGTCGCCTATGTCGCTGCAGACATCTCGATGGGCGAAATCATCACCGACCAGGCGAAATTCTTCATCAAGCTTCTGTCGATGTTCTTCGGGCTCTCCATTCTCATCATGAGCATCGTGCTTGAATTCATGAAGCGCGGAATCGTGCACCCCGTGAACCGCATGGCATCGGGCGCAATGCACTTCGCCTACAACCTGGAGCAGGATAGCGCCAACGACGTGCAGGAACTCGAATCCCTCGATATCACGAGCTCCGACGAAATCGGTCACCTCTACAAGGCGCTCACCAAGATGTGCAAGGATTCCATCGGGTTCATCCGAAGGCTCGAGGCGGCAGCCGAGCGCATCCAGCACATGCAAGACGAAATTATTATCAACTTCGCAGAAATGGTGGAAGCGCGCGACACAAGTACGGGCAACCACATTAAGAAGACCGCGTTCTATGTGGAGGCCATCGCGAAGGAACTCTACAAGGAAGGCAAATTCAAGGACATTCTCGACGAGGCCTACATCGCAAAACTCAAGCGCTCGGCGCCTCTGCACGACATCGGCAAAATTGCAGTCTCCGACCTCATCTTGAACAAGCCGGGCAAACTCACCGACGATGAATTCGCCATCATGAAGAGCCACACCACCGAGGGCTGGCACATTCTCACAAAGATCGAGGAAAATGCGAGCGACTCCATGGACGATGACTACCTGAAGGAAGCAACCGAGATGGCGCACTACCACCACGAGAAGTGGGACGGCACCGGATACCCCACGGGTATCAAGGGCGCAGGCATACCGCTATCCGCGCGCATCATGGCCGTGGCCGACGTGTTCGACGCGCTTGTGGCAGAGCGCGTGTACAAGAAGCCCTTCACCTACGAGAAGGCCATGCAGATTATCACCGAGGGCTCGGGCAAGCACTTTGACCCCACCGTGGTGGAAGCCTTCACGAAAATTTCGCAGAAACTCTACGACGAACGCACCGTGCTGAACCAGATGGTGCAATCGAAATCGTAGAGCAGATCGCTAGTAGTTGATAGCCGCGTAGAAGTTGAACGCACCGAACACCTGGTCGTTGAAGAACCCGTCCTCGACGGCATCGTACGATGCACCCAGTTCAAACTGGTACTTGCAGTAACGGCATATCACGAGACCCGCCTCGACTTCGCCCGCAATGTTTATCGCGAACTTGTCACGGAACTTGCTGTAATGGTCGTCGTACTGCATGCCAAGCCCTACATGGGCACCAACGAACGGAGACACGAACATGCTGAACATGTAGACGCGGAAACCGAACATGGTCATGTAGCGCCAGCCCCAGTTGTGCCAAGCGTCACCGTAGTTAAAACCGATGAGGTTAGAATAGTTGAACGCGAGCGTCCCGCCAAAGTCAATGATGCCTCCCCTACGGATAAGCAGCGCCTTGCTAAAGTCGCGATCTGGGTTCAAGTCCTCGTCTTCCCAGTTATACCATACGGACATGCCCGCGCCGTAACTCTTCAGTATGCGGGTCGCATGCTTCTCGTAGTCAGTCAGTTCCGCGTTGTCTATCATGGAGAGCGTCCGTATACCGAGTTCCTCGGCGTTCACGTCCTTCGGGGTAACCACGCTCGAAACCACCCAGTTACCCTTCTTGGTCACGATAGCGAAAGTGCACTTGTTCTTGCTGCTGTCGCTCATACAGACGTGGCCGCGGTTTGCAGTGCGCACGACGGCCCCAATCGTACTTGCCGTAGACGAATCGCCCGCAGGGGCCTTAAAATCCAGCATTTCCTTTTCGAGCATCTTCCAGATTTTCACGGAATCCGGGTCGGCAGGGTCGTAGTCCTTTACGCCATCGGTCCTGAGTTTCTGCGGGGTAGTCGCCGAAACAGATACACTCACGCGGCCCGAGTCGCGGTAGAAAGTCACCACCTTCGAATCGGCGTCCTCGTACAGTTCAAGCGCGCTCCATCCGGTATCGGCAAGCGCAATCTTCATGGGCTCGGGCGAACGAATCATGTAGTTGCCGAACACGCGCGTGAAGGTCATGTTCATGGCAGGCGCCGCATCCTCCTTCGGCGACTGGTACAAGCCCGCACATCCTACGAGCATGGCCGAAAGCGCAAGCGAACACGCAAGCAAGAGCATGGTCAGTCTATTCATCGAATTTCGCCTCCTGGATTTCGCGCGCCGCCTTCTCGATCTCGCGCTCGCGCAAGACCTCGTCCACCTTCGCGCGCAGGACATCTTCCTCGTGAAGTTTGTAGAGCATGTTTCCCTGCTCCACGCAGGGGCGCAACACGCGCAAGCAGCTCACCATAAGCCCGACCATCGCGGCACATGCCGCAAAACAGCCAGACCAGGAATCTGCAATCTCGGCGAATGCCACCACGATGCCGACAAGAATGAAGGCAAGGAAAATAACGAGGTCGCGCCCGGTCACGGGCGTGTATTGAATACCGCGCCCGTCAAGCAGTTTCTGCTGCCGCCGTGCGATATCGCGCAAGATAAACACGTCAAAAATATGCCCGATGTAGGGGAGGAGCACCGAACAAACAACCGCAACGTTCGGAGAGAAGGTCGTCGTCGTGAGGCAGCGCAAGTTCCTTATGGCACGGTAAAGCCACAATATCCAGTAGACGAAAAAAAGCCAGAACACGACAAAGCATACGGCCATAGTTCCAATCATCGGAACCAAGGCTGCCAAAAACAGATAGTAGAGATGCCGGGCGGTATCCGCATCCGTCACGGCCCCGCTCGCCATATAGCCCGTAACCTGGATGACGATATTGCACAGCACCAGGAATACGACGATAATGATATACAAGAATTTCAGGAAGAACATGGCGCGTGCGCCGCGCCGGGAATTATCTTCCAGACGCACGCTACTTGAAGTCATACACCTTGGTCGCGAGCACGGTCTCGCCGCTAAGCATGCTGACCTTGATCTTCACCGTGGTCATCTTGCCGCGCGGAATCTGCACCGTGGCGCTGTAGCCGATACCCGTTTCGGAGGGCACGTATTTTGTCTCGAATGCCTTGCCACCAACACTGACCTCGACCGACTTGATCTGTGCAGGGTCGTTGCCCACGATATGTTCCACGTCGAACAGGAGTTCGGGGTAAAGCGATGCACCCTGCGAAACCTTCTTCTTGAAGACTTCCTTCGCGCCACCGCGCACCTTCACCTTCACGCCCGTCTTCGGGAAGCAGGAGAACTCGCGCTCGATGCTGGCATCGACACCTTCCACGTTCTCGGGCACGAACTTGTACTTGAACGTACCCGGCAACAGCTTGAAGGTCGCCGCGTAGTCCCTATCCAGCGTGACCTGCTTGAGGAGGCTGTCGTGCGCGAAGATAGAGAGTTTACCTTCGTTGTCGGTGAACCCGGACGTGGTGTAGAGCACCTCGCACTTGGTCACGTCGGACTTGATAATCTTCACACCGCGGTCGAACCTGTAGACAAACGAGAAGTTACCGCATACAAACGAAGTATGTTCGGCAGTGCATATCGCCTCGAACTTCTTCGGGCCAAGGGCGCCCCTGCTCCAGCGCGGCACAAAGCGCATACGCTTGCCGTCGGAGGTATTGCGCTCGGAACCGATGGCGACCGTCATGCCTTCGGTGCAGGTCGCAAAGATCTCGATACTGTCGGCGCTTACCAGCGAGGGCACGGCATCGAACCGGCATTCGTACTTGGACCTGAGTTCCTCGTTCTTCTTCTCGATGGCGGCGTCAATCTCGTCGGCCTGCTTCTGGATATCCGCATCGGACTTGGTCGTATCGTCGACTGCTGCACCAATCTTCTTCGCGAAGTCCGGATCACCGGCGTTCTTCGCCGCGACAACGATAGGCGCCTTGCCCTTACGGAACGCGACGAACTGGTTGGCCTGCACGGCAACTTCCTGACCGTTCTCTTCCATCACCATCTCGCCCGAGTTGAGCGAGCCGAACGACTGGCCACCGTCGGTGACACCCACGGTGCCGTCCGTACCGCGGATCGATGCGGTCATGGTCCCGGTCTTGAACTTGAACTGGCTCTTCTTGCCAGTCTGCTTCTGCGCGTTGAATCGCAGCAGGCCCTTCTTGATATTGACTTCGGATATCTGCGAATCCTTGATGAACATCACCTGCGTGAACTCGACGAGCGCGTTCTCCTCGATGGAGATCGTGCTGCCTTCGGGCATCGCGATAAGCACGGCAGATTCCACATCCGTCTGGATGAGGTCCTTGTCCTGGACCTTTGCGCCTACGCGGAGGCTAGCCCAGTCGCCATTACCCTTTTTCTTGAAAGACACGTCACCAAGTACGGAACGTACCTTGGCGCTCTGCGGGGCGGCAAGCGCAAACGAAACCGCCAGGACAACCCAAACCGTTAAGTTCCTGAACATAAATCGGACCTCTCGGAATAAAAAAACACTACGCCACAGGGCGCAACACAATTTTAAATATAGACTATAATTTTGAAAAAGGCACGCCCCGAATTACTCCAAAGCGGTATAT
>JAGAAW010000063.1 GCA_017615055.1 Fibrobacter sp. | reverse complement strand
GCTGCCTGCGGTGCGCTTGCCTGCTCTGCGGCCGGCTGGGCAGCCTCTGCACTTGCGTTCTGCACGGCGCCGGCATCCGGCCCGGCCTCTGCAGGTGCGGCACTTGCCCCGCTATTGTCCAAGGTGCCGTGCATCATGTCGGGCATCGGCATGCTCGTCATAATCCCGGTGGTTGCGATGGTCTCTGCCGCCTTCTCCTGAATCTGCGGCGGTACGTATCCCGGTACCTCTATGTAGGGGAGCGGCCTGCCCTGCGATGCGTCGGCGATGTAGAACCCGGTAACGGGATCCACGCTAATCTGCCCGCGCTCGTTTGCCAGGTGGAGCGGAACTTCGCCAGTGGCAAGCATCGAGATGTCGAAGAAGTCAATCATGTTCGGCGTCCCGAGGATTTCGATTTCTTCTTTAGCGAAGGCGGCCCATTGCGGCAGGCCACCCGAGGCGCCTGCAATGCGGGTCTTGCCCGACTTGAGCGGCTTGTTGTTGTCAAAACCCACGTAGCTGCCGATTGCTACGACGGTATCAAGTGCCACGGTCTCCTTCCCGACAACATACACCGGGAGCGCGCCCATGAACGCCACGTTCCTGTAGTCGTTCGTGGTACCCGTCTTGCCGAGGGCGGGGTAACGGAGCGTGGTTCCCTTGTCGGGGCTCGTTACCGTGAGGGCCGCAACCTGGCTGCGTGCCGTACCGTTCGTGAACACGGAGCGTAGCATGGCGCCCATCTGCGATGTCACGAGCGAATCGAGTATCACCTTCGATTCCACGGAGTTCCTGAATATCGTCTGCCCGTCCTTCTTGATTTCCTTGATAAAGCACGGTTCGTTCCAGTCGCCGTCCTTGCACTTGTATACCTTGCCCGTGAGTATGGACTGGTATGCCGTGCTGATTTCGGCAAGTGTAATCTCGTTCACGCCGAGCGGCATGCTGAACACCTTCTGCAACTTCTGGTTGATACCAATCTCTTTTGCGAAGCGTGCGTATTCCGCCATCGAGAGGGAGCGGCGGAAATCCGGCCAGTAGCGCAGGTGTTCCGCATCCAGGTAGTCCACCTCGGAATTCACGGGCTGCATCTTGACGGTAATGCGCTTCAGGTCGCCCAGTGTAAAGTTCCTGAACAGCTTTACGGAATCGAGCGGCGGGAGTGCTTCGGAGAGGTCCGGGTCGAGTTCCTGCACTTCGCGCTTGCGGAGTATCTCGGAGTAGTCCTTGAAGTTGTGCGCGATGAACGACTTTATCTTGTCGTCTTTCTTCGCCTGCTTTATGGCCACGTCGTTGTAGGTGCCGTAGCGCAGGTCAAGCACGTCGATGGCGCGGTCGAATTTTTCTTCGGCCTCGTATTCCGCGGCGAGCGCGTACTGGGCGCGGGTGAATTCGATTTCGCGCTTCACGTCTTCCTTGAGGGTAAGCCCGAACTTGTCGCGCAGCCTCGCGAAGTATGCCTTGGTGTCTTCGTCGGAGAGGCGTGCGTAGCCGTTCTCCTGTGCCACCGAGTTGAATTCATCCTGCGAGAGTTTGTCGAGCAGGTGGTCCAACAGCCAGATGCTCGCGATGTTCTCGGAACGCGTTGCCGACCACGCGATGGTTACCAGGTCGCCCTTGTTCTTGTGGTCGGGGCGCGGGTAGTAGAACTGGTTCACGTACTGGAACACGTTGTAGTCGTTCTCGAGCATGCTCAGGTAGTTCCAGTTGTGCTTGAGTGCGAGCGCGTAGAGTATCGGTTTCCAGCTACTGCCGAGCTGGCGCAGCGCCTTGAAACTGCGGTCGAAGTCCGTGTTGTGGAAACCGCCCTGGCTTGCCACGACCATGCCGTTCTTTATGGCGATAAGGCCGCCCTGCAGTACGGGTTCGGTCTCTATCTTGCACGGCACGAACCCGTTCACCTTGGTCTCGTCCACGACGCTCACCAGGAGGATGGCGCCCTTCTTGATCTGGTTCCCGAGTACTGCTGCCGGGTCCTTGCCCACCTGCTTGCCGAATTCCTTGATGGCCTCTGTGCCAACCTCGCCCTTGAGCTGGCCAAAGCTCAGGCGTAGCGCCTTGAGAGCGCCCTTGTCGTCGTAGAGCACCGTGTCGATTGCACCGTACAGGTAGTCGCCCTTGCGTGCGCTAACCGCCTTGTTCGCGTACTGCGCCTTGGGGAGCATGAACCCGCCCAGCTGCATCTGCAGGTTGCTGATGTTGGTCTGGAGCGCGCGCTTTGCCGCATCCTGGCTCTTCGCGTCGAGGGTAGATACAATCTCGAGCTGTGCCTTGCGCCAGTCGCCGATATCCTTCTCCTCGAAGAGTTTCTGGTAAAAGTCGCTCGAGAGCTTTTCGTCGATGCGCTCGAGGGTGGTGGAGACGCTGAAGCGGAAGTTGCCGTGCTTGAAGCGCAGCGGCTGTGCAAGCGCCTCGTCCATCTGTTCCTTGTCGATGTACTTTTCTTCGACCATGCGGCCCAGCACGTAGCGCAGGCGGTCCTCGCCGCGCTTAATTGCCCTTTCGCGGCGTTCTTCGGTGCGCTGGATAAACGGGTCGTAGTTGAACGGGCCCTTCACGGAGCCCGCGATAAACGCGCATTCCGCGAGCGAGAGGTCCTTGAGTTCCTTGTCGAAGAAGTACTGTGCGGCAATGGCCACGCCCTTGCCCGTACCGGAAACATGGAACTGGTTCAGGTAGAACTCGAGGATGTCTTCCTTGCTAAAGTGCGTCTCGAGCCTGAGCGCGTTGATGAGTTCTTTCCACTTGGCCTTGATGCTCCTTTCCTCGCGGCCGAGCACGTTCTTTGCCGTCTGCTGCGTGAGTGTGGAACCGCCCTGGCGCATGTGCCCGCTCTTGATGTTTGCGACCATCGCGCGCACGAACCCCTGCAGGCTGAACCCGTTGTGGTTCCAGTAGCCGGCGTCTTCGGCGGCGATAAGCGCGTTCACGATATCTTTGGGAATGTCGCCGTAGGGCACGTAAATGCGGTGGTTCGCATCGAAGAATGCGCCCAGGAGCTCGTTGCCGTCGTTGTAGTACACGCGGGTCTCGCCCGAAAGCACCTGCAGTATGGAATCACGGTTGAACTGGTTGTCGGGGTCCCTCTCCGGGAGAATCCTGAACACGAAGATGTACGCCGGAATGCAGCAAATGAGCCCCACCAGCGCGAATGCAGCGGTAATCTTGAACAGCTTTCCTATCATGGAACCAGATTTCCTAGTTTTCCTTTTTCTTTTCGCCATAAAATCGCCAAAAAGACCCTGCGTGGTAGCGCAGCGCCCTTTATTATATAGGGAATTTAGCATTTTTTGCGGGGTACCCCTTGAAAAAGTGGCCAAAATTAAGTAAAATTAGTGTCCCCAAGATGGGAAGATGGCCGAGTTGGCCGAAGGCGCGTCCCTGCTAAGGACGTATAGGACTTAATCCTATCGCGAGTTCGAATCTCGCTCTTCCCGCTGCAAAGGTCCCCCGGAG
>JAGAAW010000062.1 GCA_017615055.1 Fibrobacter sp. | reverse complement strand
TTTCAAGGAGAGAGAGGGATTCGAACCCTCGGACCTGTGACAGTCTCCGGATTTCGAGACCGGCCCAATCGACCACTCTGGCATCTCTCCAAGGTTCGCATAATTTAGTAAAATATTCCCGGATTGTCTAGAAATTCTTTTAACAAGCCTTTTTATTCCAGCTTACGATTCTTTTTCTTTATTGATTAGTTCTCATCCCTCTCGAGAGGGATTGGACTGCTCGGTCACTTTTGTTCCCTCCCAGCCCTACGGGTTACGGCCCTTGGCCGTAATCCCAAATGTCTGCGATTCACTTCGTTCCGCAGCCATCTGTCGAACCCTCGGACCTGTGACAGTCTCCGGATTTCGAGACCGGCCCAATCGACCACTCTGGCATCTCTCCAAGGTTCGCATAATTTAGTAAAGATTTTGCGGTTTGTCTATATCTTTGATTTTCCACGGCTTATTTCTACATTTGGCGCCAAATCCAATCAAGCGGATCCAGACAGACTTCAGGTTTATGAGCGCGAGTGCGCTCCGGGGCTTTTCAAGGTTCAATACAGAACCAATCGATGGTGCGGCATGGGCCGCAGATGAAGTTTACGGATCCTGAAGGTGAACTATGTCGAAAGATACCGAAGAGCGTATCCCTGAAGAGGATATTGACCCGAAATCCAAAATCGCCCTTGAAGCAGACGCCTTCCTAAGCGCCCTTGCAGGCGGTGCCGACGAAGACGAGGCAGACGAAGCCGCGTTTTTCGCCCTGAACCCGAACGGCGTCGTAGTCGATGACGAAGGCGACGTGCTGAAGAAAGGTCCCAAGTCCGCCATCGAGGTCGGCACGAAGGTCGAAATCGAGGAAGGCGAAGTCGAGCAGGAACTGGACGAAGAATCCGTCGAAGAAAACGACAAGGAATACGCCGAGTCGAAGAAGGACTGCGCGGAACCCGCCGACGAATCCAGCGAAGAAGAACCGGGCGACGAAGCCCTCGTGACGTTCGAAGACCTAGGACTTGCAGACGAAGTTCTTGAAGCCATCAAGGCACTGAACTACGAGACGCCCTCCCCCATCCAGGCGAAGGCAATTCCGGCGCTGTTGCAGGGGGCAAACCTACTCGGCACAGCGCAGACCGGTACCGGCAAGACGGCCGCATTCTCGCTCCCGCTACTTTCAAGGCTCAACTTCAACGGGCACGAGACATCGATGCTCGTTCTCACGCCGACACGCGAACTCGCCATCCAGGTGGCGGAAGCCATCCAGCAGTATGCCGTAAAGATGCCGAAGGTCCACGTGGTTCCTGTTTACGGCGGGCAGGATATTGCCGTGCAGCTCCGTGCACTCAAGCGCCAGGCGAACATCGTGGTCGCCACCCCGGGCCGACTCATCGACCACATCAAGCGCGGTTCCATCGTGCTTTCGAGCGTCAAGGCCATCGTGCTCGACGAGGCAGACGAGATGCTCGACATGGGATTCATGGAAGACGTGGAAACCATCCTGAAGGAAATCCCTGCCGACGCCCAGCGTGCACTCTTCAGCGCTACGATGCCTGCAGATGTGAAGAAGATTATCGACCAGCACCTGGGCGAATACGAGGAAGCCCGCATCGAAGGCAAGACAACGACCGTCGAGAACATCCGCCAGCGCTACCTGCTGGTGAAGAACGAGCACAAGATCGAGGCACTCGCCCGCGTGCTCGAAGGCGAAGACTTTGACGGCGTGCTGATTTTCGTGCGCACCAAGCAGAACACGACCGAAGTCGCCGAAAAACTCGAAAGCCGCGGGTTCAACGTGGCACCGCTCAACGGCGACCTCGCACAGTCCATGCGCGAACGCACCATCAACCGCCTCAAGATGGGCAAGCTCGATATCGTCGTCGCCACCGACGTGGCCGCCCGTGGCATCGACGTAGACCGCATCTCGCTCGTGGTAAACTACGACATTCCCTACGATACGGAATCGTACGTACACCGCGTGGGTCGTACCGGCCGCGCCGGGCGAAGCGGGAACGCAATCCTCTTTATCACCCCGCGCGAAAAGCGCATGCTCAAGACCATCGAGAAGGCAACCCGCCAGCCCATCGAGGCGATGGAGATGCCGACCGCCGAAGTCATCAGCGCAAAGCGCGTTGCCGCCTTCAAGGAAAAGATCAGGAGCGTCATCGACACCGGCGAACTCGAGAAGTTCAGGGAACTCGTGGAAAGCATGGTCGCGGACGGTTCGACAAGCTCACCGACCGAGGTCTCTGAGCCCGCCGAAGGGGACAGCGCAAGCGCCGAACCTCTGAACGCAATCGATATCGCCGCGGCAGTTATCAAGGTGTGGCAGAAGAAGCAGCCGCTGTTCCCGGAATTAAAGCCGCTCGACGCCCCGCGCGAAAAGAACCGCGGCGGCAGGGACTTCCTCGGGCGTGACTCCGAGAAATTCTCCGGCGACTTTACAAGCGAAGAAAAGAGCCGCCTGCGCAAGGAACGCAAGGAAGGCAGCAACGGCGTGGAAGAAGGATTCCTGCGCTACTACATGGGCGTGGGCCGCATGGACCGCGTAACCCCGAAGGATATCGTGGGCGCCATCGCCGGCGAAGGCAACATCAGCAGCAGCAATATCGGACGCATCAAGCTGTTCGACAGGTTCAGTACGGTCGAACTGCCCGAGACACTCCCACAAGAAGTCCTGGACATCCTTTCCGGGATGACAATCCGCGGGAACGATTCCAAGTTCCGTCTCATGACCGACGAACCGCCCGCAGGTCCGCGCGAAAGCCGTGAAAGCCGTCGCGGGTTCCATCGCGGTGGTCACGACTTTGGCCGCGGCGAGCGCCATGGAAAAAAATTCGGCGAAGACCGTCCGTTCGAAAACCGCAGGGCGCGCCGCGAGAAGATGTTCGCTGACCGCAAGCCGGGCAAATTCGAAGACCGCCCGTTCCGCAAGGACCACGACGAGCGCAATTTCGGCGACAAGCCCTTCCGCAAGACGCGGCGTTTCGGCAGAGTGTAATCCTTTTTTCGGTACAAATCCCCCCCGCCACCTTAAAATAGCCCGTTTCGGACTGCGAAATGGAGCCAAAAGGTAACACGCTACCCTATTGCAAAACCTTCCCTAAAATGGCGATTTATGGTATATTACCATAAAAAAGGTGGGATGATATGAAATTTCCTTATTTGATTCCGTTCGGGATTGCGTCTGCAATGCTTCTCGCCTGCGGCGACGATTCCGGTGTTACCGAACCCGAGGGCGTTCCCGGCGAAGGCTCCATCGAAAGTTCCAGCAGCATCTGGCCCGGCGATGTAGATTTCCCGGTTTCACAAGGCATCGACATCTCGTCATCGGCAAACCAGGACCCGTTCGACACATCGCTTGTCAAAACGCCCCCCGACCTTATCTCATCATCCAGCTCCGGCGTTTGGCCCGCAAGCAGCACGACCATCATCCCAGGTGGCAACGGCGGAAGCACCGACACCGAGGAAGACGATGTAGTTGCTCTTGACGGTTCCGAAACGACCATCACATTCAGCGGCACCGACGCTACCATTACCAACGACAACGGATGCCTTGAGAAGGCAGCAAGTTCCATCACGGTCAAGTGCTCCGGCAACTACTACCTGCAGGGCAACGCGAGCAACTACCAGGTTATCGTAAGCACCGCCACGACCGACACCGGCAAGGTGGACCTCTTCTTGAACGGAGTCACGCTTAAGAGCAGCGATGCACCCATCTACGTGCAGAACGCAGAGAAGGCGGAACTCCACCTGGTAAAGGGCACCACGAACTCGCTCGAAGACGGCTCAACCCGCACACAGACGCACACCTACAACAACAAGGTTGATACCGCGAAGGCCACCATCTACGCGAAGGACGACCTGAGCATCAAGGGTAGCGGAAGCCTCACCGTGAAGGCGAACTACAACAACGGCATCCACACGAGCAACGACCTCAAGATCAAGAAGAGCACCGGCACGCTGAACGTTACCGCACAGAACTGCGGCATCAAGGGCAAGGCATCGCTCACCATCAACGGCGGCAACATCACCGTCAACGCGAGCAAGGGCGATGGTATCAAGAGCGACGAGGACGACGCCACAAAGCTTGCCGAAGGCAAGGGCCTCGTGAAAATCGCAGGCGGTACCATCACTATCACGTCGGCATTCGACGGCATCAGCGCAAGCAACACCGTGCAGGTGACCAAGGGCGAAACCACCGACGAGCCGACCATCAAGATTACGGCGGGCGGTGGCCAGACCTGCCTCGGCAACAGCCAGGGCGGCAGCCAAGGCGGACGCGGTGGCATGGGCGGCGGATTCCCCGGAGGCGGATTCGGCGGAGGCAACTCCTGCTCTCCCGACTCCAGCATGAAGGGCATCAAGGCCGATTCGAACATCGTTATCGAGGCTGGCAAGATTGACGTGAACAGCCACGATGACGGCATCCACAGCGACGGCAACCTGACGGTTTCTGGTGGGTTCGCAAGCGTGAAGACAGATGACGACGGCTTGCATGCAGAAAAGGCACTGACCATCAAGGGTGGCACCGTAGAAGTCACGATGGCATACGAAGGCATGGAAGGCGCCGAGATGACTTTTGAAGGCGGCGTTACAAGCGTCATCACCACTGATGACGGTTGGAACGCGGCCGGCGGATCAAGCACCGCGACCGGCGGAAACCAGGGCGGCAACCAGGGCTGGGGCGGCCCCGGAGGTGGCGGTCCCGGCGGATTCGGAAGCAGCGACGGAAGCAAGGTCAAGGTGACCGGCGGTTTCCACTACATCTACGTGGGTACAGGCGATACCGACGGTCTGGACAGTAACGGCGATATCGAAATCACCGGAGGCGTTGTCATCATCGAATGCCGCATGAACGGCGGCATGGGTGGCATGGTCGACTCCGACGGCAGCACGAGCATCAAGGGCGGCAAGCTTCTCGGGTTCGGCACGAACAACTCCGAAGAAGGCACGCAGTACAGCGTAAGTTTCAACACCGACAACTACTACGGCACATCAGACATCGCGTTCAAGCCGAGCTTCAGCGGAAGCAAGATGGTCTCGAACGTGGGCCAACCCGGCGTAGTGAACAGCGTTAACGGCATGAACAAGCAGTGCTTCGGAAGCAGCACCACAAATTGCGTGTACTACAAGTAAGGCCTGTTTCGGCGACAAGCTATTTGCGAGAAACGCTGCTATAAGGCGGCGTTTTTTTACGCATCCAGAAAGTGCGACATTTGTTTTTATTAAATTGAGCCGCATAATTTGACAAATAAGATGAAGCAACTTGTAAAGAAAACCGTTCTCGATAACGGCATCACCATTCTCTCGGACTACATGCCGCACGCCTATTCCGTCGCGATGGGGGTGTGGATCCCGCGCGGGTCCCGCCACGAGGCGAAGGACGAATACGGGCTGAGCCATTTTTACGAGCACCTGGTATTCAAGGGAACCGAGAACCGCACAGCTCTCGAAATTGCACGTTCCATCGAGGACAAGGGCGGAAACCTGGAGGCCTACACCACAAGGCAAGAAACCGGGTTCTACGCGCAGATTGAACGCAGCCACCTTCCGCTCGCCGTCGACGTGATTGCCGACATGCTCATGCACCCGCGCATGGACAAGAAGGAGATGGAGAAGGAACGCCGCGTCATCATCGAGGAAATCCACAGCTACGACGACATTCCCGAAGAAATCGTGGGCGACGTGTTCAACGCGATTCACTTCAAGGGTTGCGGCATCGCGCATTCCATTACCGGCAACATCAAGCAGGTAAAGTCGCTTACCCACAGGCAGATGCTCAAGTACAGGGAGCAGGTCACGAACGAGATTCCGCTCCTCATTTGCGCCTCGGGCAAGGTGGACCACGAAGAGTTCGTGCAACTCTGTGCGGAAAAGTTTGCGCAGAAAAAATGCACTGGAACGCTCCCCGCAGACATATACCGGGCGCACAACAGCGTGAAGGTTGTGCAGAAGCAGGACATCGCGCAATCAAACCTCTTCTGGGGTCTAAGTTTTGACCGCAACCTGATGGACGAGCGCGGGCGCTGCGCCCTCTCGCTCTTCAACGTCGCGATGGGCGCGGGCATGGCAAGCCGCCTGTTCCAGAAGATTCGCGAAGACAAGGGTCTCGCCTACTCCGTGTATTCCACTGCAGATATTTACTGCGACTGCACCGACTGGGGCGTATCGCTCGCCACCGAGCCGCACCAGCTCAAGACAGCCCTCGAGCTTTCGCTGAACGAGACCCGCAACTTCCTGAAGCGCGGGTTCAACAAGGGCGAGTTTGAACGCACCAAGACGAACATTCTGGGCGGGATGTACCTCGGCGCCGACAGCCCCGAGAAGCGCGTTGTCCGCATGGCGGAACAGGTGCTGCACCTCGGGGAATTCCACACGATGGAACACTCCGAGAAAATCATCAAGTCCATGACCGAAGATGAGGTTGTCAGTACGGTGAACCGTCTGTTCAATGCCGCAAAGTTCTCCGCCGCGGTCATCGAGCCCGCCGGCCGCAAGAAGACCGAACTACCCGTCGACTTTTTCTAACGGGAGATTCCTCCTAAAATCACGCCCTGGCAGACTAAAAGGGCTATTGGATTGCATTTAGTCTGCACAAAACTACTTTGTATGTAACAAAATAAAGGTTTTTATACCGTTCAGACAGACCAAAAAGGGCATTCTACTGCATTTAGTCCGTATGAAATTACTTTATACGTAACAAAACAGAGAACTTTTTGCGGATCAAGCAGACCAAAAGAGGCTTTCAACTGCATTTGGTCTGCTTTTTTCGAAAAAGCGATGGATAAAACAAAAAGCGCCCCGCTTTTTCAAGCGGAGCGCAATTTCTCGCGTTTTGCTAAAGCAGTTCTGGTCGCTTAAAATTAAGCAGCCTTCACAACTTCCACGACCTTAGCGAATGCTTCAGGATCGGCGACGGCGGTATGAGACCGCATGCTCATCATCTAGGGTCTCAAAACCTACGGTACTTCGCATGCTCCCACCTAAAGGTGGCCATGCCCACATAGGCACTAAAGTGCCAAGTGGTCAAAGGTCGCCTCCACGGCTTGTCAATACAAGCCGCTCCGGCTCACACAAAACCGTTCGGCTTCACTGCTCATATAAAAATATGGTATAGCCTCACTCTCGCCTTCATCGCCAGCTTACGCTTGGCGACTCCGGCTCACATGGCCGTCACCGATAAACTGCAAATAAAAAAAGTCCTCCGCCGTTTTACCGGCAGGGGACAATTTCTCGCGTTTTCGCTAAGTCAGCTATTAGGCAGCCTTCACGACTTCGACGACCTTGGCAAATGCTTCCGGATCGGCGACGGCCATGTCCGCGAGAACCTTGCGGTTCATCTGGATGTTGGCCTTGGAAAGCTTGTAAATGAACTGGCTGTAGCTGATGCCATGTTCACGCACAGCGGCATTGAGGCGGACGATCCACAGGGAGCGGAACGTGCCCTTCTTGTCACGGCGGTGAGCGTAGGCGTACTGACCGGCGTGGGCTACGGCGTCAATGGCAAGGCGAAGGTTCGACTTGCGACGACCATAGAAACCCTTGGCGGCCTTGAGG